>NZ_CP131130.1:2475000-2735000 GCF_033705735.1 Shinella zoogloeoides | reverse complement strand
AAGCATTGAAATAAGGTATCTTACTTTCGAATACATAGGGGTAAGAAGCGAACGCAGGGAACTGAAACATCTAAGTACCTGCAGGAAAGGACATCAACCGAGACTCCGCAAGTAGTGGCGAGCGAACGCGGACCAGGCCAGTGGCAATGCTGAATAAAGTGGAACGGAATGGAAAGTCCGGCCTTAGCGGGTGATAGCCCCGTACACGTAGAACAGGCATTGTCCTTGAGTAGGGCGGGACACGTGAAATCCTGTCTGAACATGGGGAGACCACTCTCCAAGCCTAAGTACTCGTGCATGACCGATAGCGAACAAGTACCGTGAGGGAAAGGTGAAAAGCACCCCGACAAGGGGAGTGAAATAGAACCTGAAACCGGTTGCCTACAAGCAGTCGGAGGCCGCAAGGCTGACGGCGTACCTTTTGTATAATGGGTCAACGACTTAGTGTGTCGAGCAAGCTTAAGCCGGTAGGTGTAGGCGCAGCGAAAGCGAGTCTGAACAGGGCGTTCAGTTCGACGCATTAGACCCGAAACCGAGTGATCTAGCCATGAGCAGGTTGAAGGTTGGGTAACACCAACTGGAGGACCGAACCCGCATCTGTTGCAATAGATTGGGATGACTTGTGGCTAGGGGTGAAAGGCCAATCAAACTCGGAGATAGCTGGTTCTCCGCGAAATCTATTTAGGTAGAGCGTCGACCGAATACCCTCGGGGGTAGAGCACTGGATGGGCTATGGGGACTCACCGTCTTACTGATCCTAACCAAACTCCGAATACCGAGGAGTACTAGTCGGCAGACACACGGCGGGTGCTAACGTCCGTCGTGAAAAGGGCAACAACCCTGACCTCCAGCTAAGGTCCCCAAGTCATGGCTAAGTGGGAAAGGATGTGAGACTCCCAAAACAACCAGGATGTTGGCTTAGAAGCAGCCATCATTTAAAGAAAGCGTAACAGCTCACTGGTCTAATTAAGGGGTTTTGCGCCGAAAATGTAACGGGGCTAAAGCCATGCACCGAAGCTGAGGATTGGACGCAAGTCCAGTGGTAGCGGAGCGTTCCGTAAGCCTGCGAAGGAGGACCCGTGAGGGCCTCTGGAGGTATCGGAAGTGCGAATGTTGACATGAGTAACGATAAAGGGAGTGAGAGACTCCCTCGCCGAAAGACCAAGGGTTCCTGCTTAAAGTTAATCTGAGCAGGGTTAGCCGGCCCCTAAGACGAGGCGGACACGCGTAGTCGATGGGAACCACGTTAATATTCGTGGGCCTGGTGGTAGTGACGGATTGCGTAACTTGTACATTCTTATTGGATTGGGTGTGCAGGGAAGCGGTTCCAGGAAATAGCTCCACCGTATAGACCGTACCCGAAACCGACACAGGTGGTCAGGTAGAGAATACCAAGGCGCTTGAGAGAACTCTGCTGAAGGAACTCGGCAAATTGCACGCGTAACTTCGGAAGAAGCGTGACCCTTTTGCGGGCAACCGTAGAAGGGTGGCACAGACCAGGGGGTAGCGACTGTTTATCAAAAACACAGGGCTCTGCGAAGTCGCAAGACGACGTATAGGGTCTGACGCCTGCCCGGTGCTGGAAGGTTAAGAGGAGAGGTGCAAGCTTTGAATCGAAGCCCCAGTAAACGGCGGCCGTAACTATAACGGTCCTAAGGTAGCGAAATTCCTTGTCGGGTAAGTTCCGACCTGCACGAATGGCGTAACGACTTCCCCGCTGTCTCCAGCAGAGACTCAGTGAAATTGAATTCCCCGTGAAGATGCGGGGTTCCTGCGGTTAGACGGAAAGACCCCGTGCACCTTTACTATAGCTTTACACTGGCATTCGTGTCGGCATGTGTAGGATAGGTGGTAGGCTTTGAAGCAGGGACGCCAGTTTCTGTGGAGCCATCCTTGAAATACCACCCTTATCGTCATGGATGTCTAACCGCGGTCCGTTATCCGGATCCGGGACCGTGTATGGTGGGTAGTTTGACTGGGGCGGTCGCCTCCGAAAGAGTAACGGAGGCGCGCGATGGTGGGCTCAGACCGGTCGGAAATCGGTCGTCGAGTGCAATGGCATAAGCCCGCCTGACTGCGAGACTGACAAGTCGAGCAGAGACGAAAGTCGGTCATAGTGATCCGGTGGTCCCGCGTGGAAGGGCCATCGCTCAACGGATAAAAGGTACGCCGGGGATAACAGGCTGATGACCCCCAAGAGTCCATATCGACGGGGTTGTTTGGCACCTCGATGTCGGCTCATCGCATCCTGGGGCTGGAGCAGGTCCCAAGGGTTTGGCTGTTCGCCAATTAAAGCGGTACGTGAGCTGGGTTCAGAACGTCGTGAGACAGTTCGGTCCCTATCTGCCGTGGGTGTAGGAATATTGACAGGATCTGTCCCTAGTACGAGAGGACCGGGATGGACATATCTCTGGTGGACCTGTTGTCCTGCCAAGGGCATAGCAGGGTAGCTATATATGGAATGGATAACCGCTGAAGGCATCTAAGCGGGAAACCAACCTGAAAACGAGTATTCCCTTGAGAGCCGTGGAAGACGACCACGTTGATAGGCCGGGTGTGGAAGCGCAGCAATGTGTGAAGCTTACCGGTACTAATAGCTCGATTGGCTTGATCGTTCTCATTGTTCATGCTCATCGGCCCTTTAAAAAGGGCGATGAAGCCAGACGTGTTCACAAAAATAAGACAAACGAAGGCTAAGCCTTCTACCAGCTTCTCAAAAGATTGCCCTTAGCCGACCTGGTGGTTATGGCGGGGTGGCTGCACCCGTTCCCATTCCGAACACGGCCGTGAAACGCCCCAGCGCCAATGGTACTTCGTCTTAAGACGCGGGAGAGTAGGTCGCTGCCAGGTCTGCTAAAGGCAATCAAATCTTCTCAAAACAATCCTCGGCCCAAGCCGAAATCGGGCCGCCCTCAAAGCGGCCCTTTTGCATGCAAAAACATAACGCGGGGTGGAGCAGCCCGGTAGCTCGTCAGGCTCATAACCTGAAGGCCGCAGGTTCAAATCCTGCCCCCGCAACCAAATCAAAAGCCCCGATGACAGAAATGTCTCGGGGCTTTTGGCGTTCCTGCTCCGTTTCAAGGATCCTCAGCATTTGTACCGCCTGGCCGCACGTCTCCTCATGACCAAGCCGGGTGTGAAGTGATCTCCTTGTGGCAATATCTGGCGAGGTTGGGGTGGAGCAGAAGAGGCGGGCCGATGAAGTCGCCGACTTAGTTGCCCTTGACTGCAGCAGACATTGGCCGTCCTCTGGCCGCTTCCCCGCCTCTTCAGGATTTAAGTAATGCCTAAACTTATTCCGGATGGCCTCCTGTGTAATGAACGGCGTGGTGTCTGAGCGCCCGGCGCGTCAAACGAGCCGTAGATACGATGCCAACGCCTCAGAAGGTCATTGACGTATTATAATGAAGTGTTGTACGTACAACATTACAATGTTGAGTGACGCTGTGCGTTTCTGTGGAGGATAGCGGTGGCGTCGGGTTGGGAGCTTGCCCGCCTTCGGCATTGGCGTGTCACGTAAACGGAGGAAAATCGTGCTGAATTTCAAGAAGGTCCTGTTCGGGGCGGCTGCCCTGACATTCGCTCTCTCGGCGTCGGCCGGCGCTGAAGACAAGATTCTCATCGGTCTCGTCACCAAGACGAACGGCAATCCCTTCTATGCCAAGATGAAGGAAGGCGCCGAGATGAAGGCGAAGGAGCTCGGCGTCGAGCTGCAAAGCTTCGCCGGCAAGATCGACGGCGACAGCGATTCCCAGGTCGCCGCCATCGAGACGCTGATTTCGGCGGGCGCCAAGGGCATCATGATCACGCCGAGCGATCCGAAGGGCATCGTCTCGACGCTCGAGAAGGCGCGCAAGGCCGGCATCTTCGTTGTCGCGCTCGATACCGAGACCGACCCGATCACGGCGGCCGACGCGACCTTCGAGACGGACAACAAGCTGGCCGGCGAGCTGATCGGCAAGTGGGCCGCGGCCACGATGGGCGACAAGGCGAAGGACGCCAAGATCGCCTTCATCGACGCGGTCGAGAACCAGCCGACCGTCGACTGGCAGCGCGACCAGGGCTTCATGAAGGGCTTCGGCATCGACATCAAGGAACCGAACCGCTACGGCGAGGAAGACGATCCGCGCATCGTCGGCCACCAGTGGGGCGCGGGCGCCGAGGACGGCGGCCGCACCGGCATGGAGCAGCTTCTTCAGCGCGAGCCGGAAATCAACCTCGTCTACACGATCAACGAGCCGACGGCGGCCGGCGCCTATGAAGCGCTGAAGGCGGTCAAGCGCGAGAAGGACGTGTTGATCGTCTCCGTCGATGGCGGTTGCCCGGGTGTGAAGAATGTCGCGGCCGGCGTCATCGGCGCCACCTCGCAGCAATATCCGCTGCTGATGGCAACGATGGGCGTCGAGGCGATCGTCAACTACGTCAAGACCGGCGCCAAGCCCACCAACAGCGAGGGCCTCGACTTCTACAATACCGGCGTCAAGCTCGTGACGGACAAGCCCGTTCCCGGCATCGATTCCATTACGTCGGAAGAAGCCCTCAAGCTCTGCTGGGGCTGATGATCCGGACCGGCGCGGCCAAGGCCGCGCCGCCCTTCCATAACGAAAAAGGGCTTGCTCCATGTCGTCGGACAATCAGGCACTCTCGACGGCCGAGGCCGCATTCGAGGACCAGCGGTCGTCGGTGGGCCGCACACTGCACCGCTTTCTGCACAACAACTTCACGGTCGTCCCGGCCGCGATCCTCATCCTGAGCTGCCTTCTCTTCAGCCTCATCGTCGGATCGCGCTTCCTGCATCCGTTCAACTTCTCCCTGATCCTGCAGCAGGCGACGATCATCGGTATCGTCGGCACGGCGCAGACGCTGATCATCCTGACGGCCGGCATCGACCTTTCCGTCGGCGCGATCATGATCATGGCGTCGCTGGTCATGGGGCGGCTCGCGGTTCTGTCGGGCGTGCCCGTCGAGCTCGCCTTCCTCGCCGGCCTTGCGGCGGGCGCGGCCTGCGGCTTTGCCAACGGCGTCCTGATCTGCCGCTTCAAGCTGCCGCCCTTCATCACCACGCTCGGCACCTGGAGCGTCTTCGGGGCGATCAATATCGGCTATTCGCGCAGCGAGACCATCCGCTCGCAGGAGATCGCCGATGCCGCGCCGTTCCTCCAGTGGACGGGGCAATCCTTCTCCTTCTTCGGGGCGACGCTCACCTATGGCTCGATCCTCCTGCTGCTGCTCGTGGCGGTGACCTGGTATGTGCTGAACCGCACGCCCTTCGGCAAGCACGTCTATGCCATCGGCGACGACGCGGAGGCCGCGCAGCTTGCCGGCATCAACATCCGCCGTACGCTGACGGCGGTCTATGTGCTGGCCGGCATCATCTGCGCGCTTGCGGGCTGGGTGCTGATCGGCCGCACGGGCTCGGTCAGCTCGCTGTCCGGCGCGACCGTCAACCTCGATTCCATCACCGCGGTTGTGATCGGCGGCACCAGCCTCTTCGGCGGGCGCGGCTCGATCATCGGCACCCTGTTTGGCGCGCTCATCGTCTGCACCTTCCGCAACGGCATCGCGCTCGCCGGTGCGGATGCGGTCTGGCAGGAGGCATCCATCGGCCTGCTCATCCTCTCGGCCGTGGCGCTCGACAACTGGCTGAGAAAGGTGTCGGCATGAGCGTGGAACCCATTCTCAAGGCGCGCGGGCTGGTCAAGCGCTACGGGCGCATCGTCGCCCTCGATCATGCCGATTTCGATCTGATGCCGGGGGAAGTGCTTGCCGTCATCGGCGACAACGGGGCCGGCAAGTCGACGCTGATCAAGGCGCTGTGCGGCGCGATCACCCCGGAGGCCGGCGAGATCTCCCTTGCCGGCGAGCCGGTCTCCTTCCGCTCGCCGCTCGATGCGCGGCGGGCCGGCATCGAGACGGTGTTCCAGTCGCTGGCGCTGGCGCCCTCCATGACGATCGCCGACAACATGTTCCTCGGGCGCGAGCGCCGCACGAAGGGCATGTTCGGCCGGATCTTCCAGAACCTCGACATGCGCACCATGCGCCGCGAGGCGCGGGCGGCCCTGTCGGGGCTGGGGCTGGCGACGATCCAGGACATCAACCAGCGGGTGGAGACGCTTTCGGGCGGCCAGCGCCAGGGCATCGCCATCGCGCGGGCCGCGGCCTTCAGCAGCCGGGTGATCTTCATGGACGAGCCGACCGCAGCCCTCGGCGTGAAGGAATCGCGCAAGGTGCTCGACCTCATCGCCGACGTGCGGCGCAAGGGCATCTCGATCGTGCTGATCAGCCACAACATGCCGCATGTCTTCGAGATCGCGGACCGGATCCATATCCACCGCCTCGGCTCGCGGGCCTGTGTCGTCGATCCGAAGTCGATCTCGATGTCCGACGCCGTCGCCATCATGACGGGGGCGAAGCGGCTGGAGCCCGAGCCCGTTCAGGCCTGAAGCCAGCCTCACCGGCTTCCCTTTTCAAGTGCGGGCTTCGGCGGGGCGCCGGGTCCCTTGCGGCCTTTGCGCTTTCGGGCGGCGGAGGTCATTTCCTCAATCAAAGCATCTTGTCATGTTGTACGTATAACATTATAGGATGCGAAAAGCATATCTGGAGGCACCCCTATGTCTGACCGCCGCGACCTGGCGAACGCCATTCGTTTCCTGACCGTCGATGTCGTGCAAAAAGCCAATTCCGGCCATCCCGGCACGGCCATGGGCATGGCCGATATCGCCGAGGTTCTGTGGAACGATTTCCTTCGGCACAACCCCGCGAACCCGAAATGGCTCAACCGTGACCGCTTCGTGCAGTCGAACGGCCACGGCTCCATGCTGACCTATTCGCTGCTGCACCTTTCCGGCTATGGGCTGACGGTGCAGGACCTCAAGGATCACCGCAAGCTGCATTCCAAGACCCCGGGGCACCCGGAATACGGCATCACCGCGGGCGTCGAGACGACGACCGGCCCGCTCGGGCAGGGCTTCGCCAATGCCGTCGGCATGGCGCTTGCCGAACGGAAGCTTGCGCAGGAGTTCAACCGCGAGGGCTTTCCCGTCGTCGATCACTTCACCTATGTCTTCGTCGGTGACGGATGCCTGATGGAAGGCGTGGCGCAGGAGGCGGCTTCGCTCGCCGGCACGCTGAAGCTGAACAAGCTCATTGCCGTCTATGATGACAACAAGATTTCCATCGACGGCGAAACGCCCGGCTGGTTCGCCGACGACACGCCGGCCCGCTTCCGCGCGCTCGGCTGGAACGTCATCGCCGATGTCGACGGCCACGACTTCGACGCCATCGCCGCCGCCTTCACCGCCGCTCGCCGCTCGCCGGACAAGCCGACGATGATCTGCTGCAAGACGATCATCGGCTACGGCTCGCCGAACAAGCAGGGCAAGGAAGAGGTGCACGGCGCGCCGCTCGGCGTGGACGAGGTCACCCTGACCCGCGAGCATCTCGGCTGGCCGCACGAGGCCTTCGTCGTGCCGGATGCCATCATGCAGGCCTGGGATGCCCGCCCGCGCGGGGAAAAGGCGGAAGCCGAGTGGAACGCGCTGTTCGCGGCCTACAGGGCGCAGCATCCGGCGCTGGCCGCCGAGCTGGAGCGCCGCACCGCCGGCCGCCTGCCGGAGGGTTTCGACACGGCCGTTTCTGCCGAAGTCGAGCGCATCCTCGGTGGCGAGCCGGTCAAGCAGCCGGTGCGCAAGGCGTCCAACCGCGTGCTCGGCAATCTCCTGAAGGGCCTGCCGGAGGTGATCGGCGGCTCGGCCGACGTTTCCCTCTCGACGCTCGCCTGGACCGGCGAGGCCCGCTCGATCACGCCTGAGGATTTCTCCGGCAATTTCGTGCATTACGGCGTGCGGGAATTCGGCATGTCGGCGATGATGAACGGCATGGCGGCCCATGGCGGGCTCATTCCCTATGGCGCCTGCTACCTCGTCTTCAGCGACTACAGCCGCAACGCGGTGCGCCTTTCCGCCCTGATGGGACTCAAGGCGGTCTTCCTCTACACGCACGATTCCATCGGGGTCGGCGAGGACGGGCCGACGCACCAGCCCTGCGAGCAGCTCGTGGCGCTGCGCGCCATCCCCACCATGTCGCTGTGGCGGCCGGGCAGCGAGCTGGAAGCGCTCGTCGCCTGGGAGAGCGCGATGAAGCGCGAGGGGCCGAGCGTCATCGTCGCCGCGCGGCAGGACGGCGCCGTGTTCGCGCACAAGGCGGGCGATCTCGAAGGCATCCGCAAGGGCGGCTATATCCTCAAGGACGCCGCCGGCAAGCCGGATGTCGTGCTGGCCGCGACGGGCTCGGAACTCGGCCTCGTTCTGGAGGCCGCGAAGGTCCTGGAAGGCGAGGGCCGGGCGGTCCGCGTCGTCTCCATTCCCAACGGCAACCTCTTCGCCCGGCAGGATCGCGCCTATCAGGACAGCGTGCTTTCCTTCGGCACGCCGGCGGTCTTCGTCGAGGCGGCTTCGCCCCTCTACTGGTACCAGTTCCTCAAGGGGCCGGGCGTGGTGGTCGGGGTCGATCGCTTCGGGGAATCGGCCCCGGGCCCGGAAATCTACCGCGCCATGAACCTGACGGCCGAGCGCGTCGTCTCCGAGGCCGCCCAGCTTCTGGCCTGAGAAAACGGTTGCAGCAGGGATGGAAAGCATCTCTGCTGCTTTTTCATGACGCATATGGGGACAGGCAGGCATGTATCTCGGCATCGATCTCGGCACCGGCTCGGTCAAGGCACTTCTGATCGATGACGACGGCAGGACCGTCGCGGAGGCCTCGCAGGCCTATGCCGTTTCCTCGCCCGTGCCGGGCCATGCCGAGACCGCGCCGGCCGACTGGTGGGCCGGAACGGTCGCGGCCGTGCGCGCCTGCTGCGCCGGGCGCGGCGCGGCGGTGCGCGGCATCGGCCTGTCGGGCCAAGCGCATGGGCTCGTCGTGCTCGACGACGCGGAAAAGCCCCTGCGCCCCGCCATCCTGTGGGCCGACCAGCGCGCCACGGCGGAAATGGACGCGGTGCTCGCCTTGCCGGAGGCGGTGCGCCGCCCGCTCGCCAATCCCGTCGTCAGCGGCATGGCCGGCCTTTCGCTGCTGTGGCTTCGGCACAACGAGCCCGCCACCTATGCCGCCATCCGCCGCATCCTCTCGCCGAAGGACTGGCTGCGGCTGGTGCTGACCGGCGAGGTTGCGACGGAACCCTCCGACGCGTCGATGACGCTGCTCTACGAGATCGACGGCGACCGCTGGGCGACGGATTTCCTGAACGCCCTGTCGCTCGATCCAGCCGTCCTCGCCCCCGTCGTGGAATCGCAGTCGGTCGCCGGCCGGCTGACGACTGCCGCGGCGGCGGAGCTCGGCCTTCCCGCCGGCACGCCGGTCGCCGCCGGTCTTTCCGATACCGCCTCCTGCCTCTTCGGCATGGGGCAGACCAGGCCCGGTTCCACCATTCTCCAGGTCGGTTCGGGCATCCAGATCATGTCGGTGGTCGAGAGTATCGAGCCGCGCGTCCAGCCCTTCTACAACAGCTACCGCGGCATCGGCCGCAGCCTCTATTCCATGGCGGCGCTACAAAACGGCGGCACGGTCTTCGAATGGGCCCGCACCGTGCTCGGCGCCTCTTGGGCGGAAATGTACCGCGCCGGCTTCGACGAGAACGAGGGCAATGGCGGCATCGTCTTCCTGCCCTATGCGGCTGGCGAGCGCGCGCCGCTGCTCGATCCGAACGCGGCGGCGGCCTGGGCCTATATGCGCCTCGGCTGCACGCGCGGCCAGCTCATCCGCTCGGTCTTCGAGGGCGTCGCCCTTGCCGTCCGCGATAGCTGGGATGCCATGCGCGGCGTCGGCGTTTCCGCCGACCGGATACTGCTCACCGGCGGCGGCAGCACGGATCCGCGCTGGCGGCAATTGCTGGCGGACATCCTGCAGATGCCGCTGGTGCCGGCGCACGAACTCGGCAATGCGACCATCGGCGCCGCCTATCTCGGCGGCATCGCCGCCGGCCATTGGCAGGGCGTCGAGGACATTCCCTTCCCCGATCAGCTCGGCGAGACCGTCGAGCCGCGGCCCTTCAAGGGGCTGGACGAGCTTCTGGCCCTGTTCCGCGCGACCTATCGCGGCCTGAAGCAGGCCTGACAGTCCTCAATAGGTCCGGTGCAGGTCGATGGTCAGCCGCGTGCGGTCGGGATGGTGCCAGGATTCGTAATATTCGAGCACCTGCTTGTTCTGGTCGTAGGTCACTTCGCGGTTGAACAGGACGTAGCTGTTCATCTCCACCTGCAACTGGCTGGCGATGGCTTCCTCGTCGATGCGGGCGAGCTCCACCTGTCGCTTGCCGGTGGTCGCCACGGCATTGTAACGCTTGGCGAGGTACTGGTAGAGCGAGACGTTCTCCAGCTCGTTCGAGTGCAGCAGCTCGGGAAAGCGCGAATAGGGCAGGTAGTTGCGCACGACCAGGAAGACCACGCCGTCGGCATAGCGCATGCGCTCCAGAAAGATGGCGTCGTTCTCGCCGATCTCTTCGGCCACATGGGCGGGCGGACGGATGCGCTCCTGTTTCAGCACCCGGGTCGTCAGCTTGAAGCCGGCCTTGGCCATGCTTTCGAGCAGCGGATCGAGCTGCTGGACGAGGGCGATGGGCACCTTGCGCTCCAGCACGAAGGCGCCGCGGCCGCGCTCGGTCTCGATCAGGTTGTCATGCGCGAGCGATTGCAGCGCTTGCCGTACGACGCTGCGCGAAACATCGTAGGTCTCGCAAAGCTCGCCTTCGGTCGGCAGCTTGCTGCCAGGCGGATAGGCGCCGGATTCGATCGCGCCCCTCAGCGTTTCGGCGAGCTGGAAATAGAGAGGGATGGGGGAATTGCGTTCGATGCTCATGCGAATCTCTCTTCCTCGCGGGGCGGTTGCAGGCACTTTGCTGTTGTTAGCGTGACATGACAAGCGGACATCACAAACTGAAAAGGCTGTATTCACCAGCTATTGACACTCGGAATGTAGTTTGATTATGTTGTCCGTACAACATTACAAAATGTCATAATGATATGGCGCATCCTGCCATTCATATCAAATCCGGGAGCTGCGTGGTGGATGTGAGTGAAGCTGTCATCGGGGGGGCGCCGGCCGTGCGCGCCGCCGCCAAGGTCCGCAATTCCGGGCCGCATCCGTCCAATCCCGGCGTCGCCTTCTCCATGGATCCCATCGAGGCGGTGCGAGTCAACCTGTCGGCCGCCGAGCGCCGCACGGCCTCGCTGGGCGGGCGCCGCACGGTCAAGAAGGAATGGCAGGCGGCCTGGCTGGTGCGCGCCATCGAATGCATCGACCTCACGACGCTGAACGGCGACGACACGGAGGGCCGTGTGCGCCGTCTCTGCGCCAAGGCCCGCCAGCCGCTGCGCGAGGACCTGCAGGCCGCCCTCGGCCTTGCGGATCGCCGCGTCACCACGGGCGCGGTCTGCGTCTACCACCGTTTCGTCGCCACCGCCGTCGATGCGCTTGATGGCAGCGATATTCCGGTTGCGGCCGTCTCCACCGGCTTCCCGGCCGGCCTGTCGCCGATGGAAACGCGGCTCAAGGAGATCGAGGCCTCGGTCGCCGACGGGGCGGAGGAGATCGATATCGTCATCACGCGCGAGCATGTGCTGCGCGGCAACTGGCAGGCGCTCTACGACGAGGTGAAGGCCTGCAAGGAAGCCTGCGGCCCGGCGCATATGAAGACCATCCTCGCCACCGGTGACCTTCAGACGCTGCGCAATGTCTCGCGCGCTTCCTGGGTGGCGATGATGGCGGGTTCCGATTTCATCAAGACCTCGACGGGCAAGGAAGGCGTCAACGCCACGCTGCCGGTGACGCTGATCATGCTGCGCGCCATCCGCGACTACCGGGAGATGACCGGCCATGTCGTCGGCTACAAGCCGGCCGGCGGCATCTCCACCGCCAAGGACGCGATGGCCTATCTCGCGCTGATGAAGGAGGAGCTCGGCAACGACTGGCTCCAGCCGAACCTTTTCCGCTTCGGCGCCTCCTCGCTGCTTTCCGATATCGAGCGGCAGCTCGAGCACTATGTCACCGGTCGCTACGCGGCCTTCAGCCACCACGCCATGGCCTAGTCGGGCTGGAGCGTTTCCAGGAAAAGTGGATACCGGTTTTCCGTTCGGAAGCGCGCAAAACAAAGGAACAGAGCGTTTTCGCGGTTCGGAGAACGCGCAAAGGCTCTGGGGAGAACACGATGTCCATTGCAGAGATTCTTGAGACGATGAGCTACGGCCCGGCCCCCGAAAGCGACAAGGAAGCCCGCGCCTGGATCAAGGGCCTGGGCGGGGAGACGAAACTCTTCATCGGCGGCGCCTGGAAGAAGGCGAAGACCGGCGAGAGCTTCGAGACCATCGCGCCCGGTTCCGGCGAGGTGCTGACGCGCATCGCGCAGGCGGGTGCGGCCGATGTCGACGCCGCCGTCAAGGCCGCCGCCAAGGCGCAGCCCGCATGGGCGGCGCTTGCCGGCCACCAGCGCGCCCGCTACCTCTATGCGCTCGCCCGCCTCATCCAGCGCCACAGCCGCCTCTTCTCGGTGGTGGAGACGCTCGACAACGGCAAGCCGATCCGCGAGACGCGCGACATCGACATCCCGCTCGTCGCCCGCCACTTCTACCATCATGCCGGCTGGGCGCAGCTCATGGACGGTGAGCTTGCCGACCGCGAGGCGCTTGGCGTCTGCGGCCAGATCATCCCGTGGAACTTCCCGCTGCTGATGCTCGCCTGGAAGATCGCGCCGGCCATCGCGCTCGGCAACACGGTCGTGCTGAAGCCGGCCGAATATACCTCGCTCACCGCGCTGCTCTTCGCCGAGATGTGCCAGAAGGCCGGCCTGCCGGAAGGCGTCGTCAACATCGTCACCGGCGATGGGGCGACGGGCGAGGAGATCGTCAAGCATCCGGGCATCGCCAAGATCGCCTTCACCGGCTCGACGGAAGTCGGCCGCCGCATTCGCGAGGCGACCGCCGGCACCGGCAAGAGCCTGACGCTGGAACTCGGCGGCAAGTCGCCCTTCATCGTCTTCGACGACGCCGATCTCGACGCGGCCGTGGAAGGCGTGGTCGACGCCATCTGGTTCAACCAGGGGGAGGTCTGCTGCGCCGGTTCCCGCCTCCTCGTGCAGGAAAGCGTCCATGACCGCTTCATCGCCAGGCTGAAGGCCCGCATGGAAACGCTGCGCGTCGGCGATCCGCTCGACAAGGTCGTCGATATCGGCGCCATCGTCCATCCGGTGCAGCTCGAGCGCATCCGCTCGCTCGTCGAAACGGGCGTGAAGGAAGGCGCGAGCCTGCATCAGCCGAAGGCCGGCGTGCCAGCCAAGGGCTGCTTCTACCCGCCGACGCTGCTGACGGGCGTGCATCCGGCCGCCACCGTCTCGCGCGTCGAAATCTTCGGCCCGGTCGTGGTCGCCACCACGTTCCGCACGCCCGCCGAGGCGGTGGAGCTTGCCAACAACACCGAATACGGCCTTGCCGCCTCCGTCTGGAGCGAGACCCTGTCGCTCGCCCTCGATATAGCGCCCAAGCTGAAATGCGGCGTCGTCTGGGTCAACGGCACCAACATGTTCGATGCCGGCGTCGGCTTCGGCGGCTACAAGGAATCCGGCTTCGGCCGTGAGGGTGGCCGCGAAGGGCTTTCGGCCTACAGCCGGCCGAAATGGTTGGCGAAAGCCAAGCCCATCGCCGAGAAGCCGTCCGCCCAGCCGACCGGCGACGTGCTCTCCACCGCTTTCGTCGACCGCACGGCGAAATTCTATGTCGGCGGCAAGCAGGCGCGGCCCGACGGCGGCTATTCGCGCCCGGTCGTCTCGCCCTCCGGCGCGCTCGTCGGGGAAGTCGGCGAGGGCAACCGCAAGGACATCCGCAACGCCGTGGAAGCGGCGCGCAAGGCGGCATCCTGGGGCACCGCGAGCGAGCACAACCGCGCGCAGATCCTCTACTACATCGCGGAAAACCTCGACGCCCGCGCCGGCGAATTCGCCGAACGCCTCGCGGCCATGACCGGCCGCCGCCGGCAGGACACGGTGCGCGAAGTTTCCGCCAGCGTCTCGCGCCTCTTCGCCTATGGCGCCTGGGCCGACAAATACGAGGGCGCGGTGCACAAGCCGCCGATGCGCGGCGTGGCGCTCGCCATGAACGAGCCGGTCGGCACGCTGGGCATCGTCTGCCCGGAGGAGCCGGGCCTGCTCGGTTTCGTCTCCACCTTCGCGCCGGCCATCGCGCTCGGCAACCGGGTCGTCGTCATCCCCTCGGCCAGCCAGGCGCTCGCCGCGACCGACTTTTACCAGGTGCTGGAGACCTCGGACGTGCCGGGCGGCGTCGTCAACATCGTGACGGGCGACCGCCATGCGCTGGCGCTGGAACTCGCCAAGCACGAGGAGGTGGACGGGATCTGGTACTTCGGCAACGCCGCAACGACCGGCGCCATCGAGAAGGCCTCGGCCGGCAATCTCAAGCAGGTCTGGGCCGAGACGGCGCAGCGCGACTGGTTCGATGCCCGGCAGGGCGAGGGAAGGGAGTTCCTCGGCCGCGCCACGCAGGTCAAGAATATCTGGGTGCCCTACGGGGAGTAGGGCACGGCAAAAAGCACAGTGCATGTTGGCCCCTCACCCTAACCCTCTCCCCGCAAGCGGGGAGAGGGGACTTGCCGCACGAACGGGCATTGGTTGGGGAAACCGGCGCGGCATATCCCCTTCGCCCCGTTTACGGGGAGAAGGTGGCCGGCAGGCCGGATGAGGGGCGCCTGCGCAACAGCATCAATAGGGACGGAGGAAACAGGTGTATCTCGAACGCTTCAGGCTCGACGGGGAACGTGCGGTCATTACCGGCGGAGGGCGCGGCATTGGGCTTGCGACCGCCGATGCGCTTGGCGAGGCCGGCGCCCGGCTTGCCCTCATCGAGCGCGATCCGGCGCTGCTGGAAGAGGCCCGCGCGGCATTGCAGGCCAAGGGCTACGACGTCTCGGTGCATGAGGGCGACGTCACCGATGCCGCGCGCATGCAGGCCATCGCCGACGAGTTGGCGGCGACGGGCGGTGCGTCCATCCTCGTCAACAATGCCGGCATCGCGCTCAGCGACATCCCCGCCGAGGACATGGAGGACGAGCGCTGGCTGAAGGTCATCGACGTCAATCTCAACGGCACCTACTGGTGCGCCCGCGCCTTCGGCCGCCACATGCTGAAGGCCGGCCGGGGCTCCATCGTCAATGTCGGCTCCATGTCCGGCTTCATCGTCAACCGGCCGCAGCCGCAGGCGCATTACAACGCCTCGAAGGCCGCCGTGCACCACCTGACCAAGTCGCTCGCCGCCGAATGGGCGACGCGCGGCGTCAGGGTCAATGCGGTGGCTCCCACCTATATCGAAACGCCGCTCAACGCGCTCGTCGAGAACAACCGGCCCATGCTCGACCGCTGGATCGATTCCACGCCGATGGCGCGCATGGGCAAGGACCACGAGGTCGCAAGCGTGATCCTCTTCCTGTCCTCTCAGGCTGCGAGCCTGATGACCGGATCGATCGTGCTTGTGGATGGAGGATACACGCTCTGGTGAGGCCATCCGTGCCGGATGCCACGCCGCCCGTGTCAGCATGCAACAATCACTAGGAGGAGTTAACATGACCAGCATCAAGACGCTTCTGGCAGGGTCGGTGGCCCTGTTCTGCCTGACCTCTGCCGCCATGGCCGAGGATTGCAAGGTGGGCCTCACCATGCCCTCGCTCAATGCGCCCTATTTCGCCGCGCAGGTCGCTGCCGTCGAGAAGGCCGCGAAGGATGCGGGCTGCGAAATCACGACAGCGGACAGCCAGAGCGATTTCTCCAAGCAGATCAACGACGTCGAGGATATGGTGGCCAAGGGCATCAACATCCTCATCATCAACCCGCGCGACCAGGAGGCACTGGTGCCGGCCGTCAACGCGGCGACCGCTGCCGGCGTCAAGGTCGTGGCGATGGACTCGACGCTCAACGCAAAGGCCAATTTCATCTCGCTGGTCCGCTCTTCCAGCGATGAGAACGGCCGCCTCGTCGGCGACTGGATCGCCAAGAAGATGAAGGGCACGCCGATCAAGATGCTCCTCATCTCCGGCAACCAGGGCAATCCGGGCGGGCTCGAGCGCCGCATGGGCGTCGTCAAGGGCATCGTCGAGGCGCAGCTGGTCAACGAGGGCGCGGTCAATCTCCAGATCCTCGGCCAGGGCTGGGGCGACTGGGCGACGGACGGCGGCCTGAAGGCGGCGGAAGACCTGTTGCAGGCCCATCCGGACGCCAACCTCGTCGTCGGCGAGAACGATTCCATGGTGCTCGGCGCGGTGCAGGCGGCCAAGGCCGCGGGCCTCGACAACATCCTCTTCGCCGCCGCCGCCGACGGGCAGCGCGAGGCGCTGGCGATGATCAAGGACGGCAGCTACGGCGCGACGGGCCTCAACGACCCGGACCTCGTCGGCCGCACCGCCTTCGACGTCGCCTACAAGGCGTTCAAGGGCGAGCTGCCGGCGGACTTCCCGAAGGAATATTTCACGCCCGCCGACGTAATCTCCAAGGACAACGTGGACAAGTACTACAATCCCGAGTCCGTTTTCTGAGCGACAGAAGAGCGGGATGCACCGGGCCTCCGGTGCATCCTTTGAGGATCCCATGACCGAACTTGTTCGCCTATCCGGCATCCGGAAGAATTTCGCGGGGGTGCAGGCCCTCAAGGGCGTCGACTTCGACCTCAAGGCCGGCGAGGTACATGCGCTGGTCGGCGAGAACGGCGCCGGCAAATCCACGCTGATGCGGGTGCTCGCCGGCGAGATCGCACCGACATCGGGCACCGTCAGCCTCAATGGCGAGGCCGTGCAGCTTTCCGGCCCGCGCGATGCGACCGGCCGCGGCATCTCGGTGATCCACCAGGAACTGGCGCTCGCGCCGGACCTGACGGTCGCCGAGAACATCTTCCTCGGCCGCCTGCCGGGCTTCGTGAATCATGCCGCGCTGCGCAAGGCCGCGCGCGAGATTCTCGACCGGCTCGGCTTTTCCATCGATCCCGCCGTGCAGGCCGGGCGGCTGACGGTCGCCCACCAGCAGGTCGTCGAGATCGCCAAGGCGCTTTCCAACAAGGCGCGCATCATCGTCTTCGACGAGCCGACCGCCGTTCTCGCCAACAGCGACGCCGAACGGCTGCTCGCCATCATCCGCGAATTGCGCGCCAACGGCACGGGCGTCGTCTATATTTCGCATCGCCTGAACGAGGTCTTCGACCTTTCCGACCGCATCACCGTCATGAAGGACGGTTCTCACGTCGAGACTCTGGCGACGTCCGCGACCGACGTGGACGCCGTGATCGCCCGCATGGTCGGCCGGCAGATGGCCGCGCTCTTCCCGCCGAAGGACGGCCGCGCGCCGGGCGAGGTGGTGGTCGACGCGCGCAACCTCACCCGCGGCCGCAAGGTGCGCGATGTCAGCTTCACCGTGCGCGCCGGCGAGGTCGTCGGCCTCGGCGGCCTGGTCGGCTCGGGCCGCACGGAGGTCGCGCGCCTCGTCTTCGGCGCGGACCGCATGGATTCCGGCACCGTGGAACTGAAGGGCAAGCCGCTGCATCTTTCCTCGCCGCGCCAGGCGGTGCATGCCCATATCGGCCTCGTTCCCGAGGACCGCAAGGAGCAGGGCGTCATCCTCGACGCGCCGATCCGCATCAACACCACGCTCGCCAAGATCCGCAGCGTCACCCGCTTCGGCTTCCTCGATGTCAGCAAGGAGCGCAAGGTCGCGACAGCCCTCGGCAAGGACATGCGCCTCAAGGCTTCCAGCGTCGATGCGCCGGTCTCCAGCCTTTCGGGCGGCAACCAGCAGAAGGTGGCGCTCGCCAAGTGGTTTCACGCGGATTGCGACCTTCTCATCCTTGATGAGCCGACGCGCGGCGTCGATGTCGGGGCCAAGAGTGAAATCTACAATTTGATCAACGATCTGGCCAAGGCCGGGAAGGCGGTTCTCGTCATTTCGTCCGAGCATCAGGAGCTGTTCGGCATCTGCGACCGCATTCTCGTCATGGCGGAAGGCGCCATCGTCGGGGAACTTACCGAGGCGGCGTTCACCGAGCAGCAATTGCTGACGCTGGCGATGACCCAGACGGCCAGAGCCAGATCAGAGACAAGGGATGAGGCAAGCCAATGAATACGCAATCCGCAAGCGCCGCCGCGCCGTCGTCGTTCACCCCGCGTCTGCTGGAGGCCGTGCGCCAATACGGCACCCTCGGTATTTTCATCGTCCTGGTCGTCGTCGCCTCGCTCTGGTCCGATGCGTTCCTGACGGAGCGCAACCTGATGAACGTGGTGCGCCAGGTCGCTTCCGGCGCGGGCATCATGGCCGTCGGCATGCTCTTCGTCGTGCTGACGCGCGGCATCGACCTGTCGGTCGGCTCCATCGCGGCCGTCGGCTCCGTGCTCTGCGCCCATCTCATCGCGGCGCAGGGCTACGGCGTGCCGATGGCGATCCTGCTCGTCATTCTCACGGGGGCGGCCTGCGGCGTCGTCACCGGCTTCTTCGTCGCCTATATGCGCCTGCCGTCCTTCGTCATCTCGCTCGCCATGATGGCGATCGCCCGCGGCCTCTCGCTGATCATCAGCGCCGGCCGGCCGATCACCATGGGTCCGCCCGGCGCCTCGCTGGTCGATTTCGGCAGCGGCTTCCTCTTCGGCATTCCACAGCCCGCCATCCTCATGCTGATCATCTACGCCATCGGCGGCGTGGTGCTGACCTATACGAGCTTCGGCCGTCTCGTCACCGCCATCGGCTCCAACGAGGAGGCCGTGCGGCTCTCGGGCGTTCCTGTCGAGCGCTACGTGCTGTCGGTCTATGTCATCAGCGGGGCGCTCGCCGCCGTCGCGGGTATCGTCGCGGCCGGGCGCACCGGCATCGGCACGCCGCAGGTCGGCGTGGGCGCGGAGCTCGACGTCATCGCGGCCGTGGTCATCGGCGGGGCAAGCCTGATGGGCGGGCGCGGCGGCATGTTCAACACGCTGCTCGGCGCGCTGATCCTCGGCATCATCACTAATATCATGAACCTTGCCGGCGTGCCGGGCTACCACCAGAACGTCTATCTCGGGCTGATCATCATCCTGGCGATGCTCATCCAGTTCGTCACCGCCCGCTCGCGCCGCTGAACCTCAAGGAAACCGACATGAACGACAAGACGGAAAAGTCCGGGATCGCAGCGACCTACCTGCCGGACCTCTTTGCCGGCAAGCGCGTGCTGGTCTCGGGTGGCACCAGCGGCATCGGCCTTGCCATCGCCCGGGGCTTCGCCGCGCTCGGCGCGGATGTGGTGGCGACGGGCAGCAATGCGGCAAAGGTCGAGGCGGGGCAGGCCGAAGCTGGGGAACGGCTTCGCTTCGCCGTGCTCGATGTGCGCGACACCGCCGCCGTCAGCGCCTTCGCCAAGGGCTTCGACCGGCTCGACGTGCTCGTCAACGCGCAGGGCATCGGCCGGGGCGAGGCGGAGCATCAGGAGGCGGTGTTCCTCGACGTCATCGAGGTGAACCTCAACAGCGTGATGCGCCTCAGCACGGCCTTCCGCCCGTTGCTGGCGAAAACGCGCGGCGCCATCGTCAATATCGCCTCGATGCTGAGCTATCTGGTGGAGCCGGAAGTGCCCGCCTACACCGCCAGCAAGACCGGCATCCTCGGCCTCACCCGCGCGCTCGCCCATGCCTACGGGCCGGACGGCGTGCGCGTCAACGCCATCTCGCCCGGCTACCACAAGACCGACATGACGAAGGGCCTGTGGACCCAGCCGAAGAGCCACGACCTCATCGCCGACCATTCGGCGCTGAAGCGCTGGGGCTCGGTCGATGACCTCGTCGGCACCGCCGTCTTCCTCGCAAGCCCCGCCGCCTCCTTCGTCACCGGCGCCGACCTGCCGGTCGACGGCGGTTATGTCTGCGGCAACACCATTCGCTGATACTGGAGAAGAAAACCATGTCCCGTTCCTTCGGCAGCCCCGGCCGCTATATCCAGCAGCGCGGCGAGATCGCCCGCCTCGGCGAGCATCTGGCCTCACTCGGCAAAAAGCCGCTCTTCCTCATCGACGCCTTCCTGCATGACCGCTATGCGGCCAGCCTCGGCGAGAGCGTGAAGGCCGAAAGCCGCTTCGAGAAATTCGGCGGCGAATGCTCCGACCGCGAGATCGACCGGGTGACGGCTGCGGCAGCGGAATTCGGCGCGGATGTCGTCGTCGGTATCGGCGGCGGCAAGACGCTGGACACCGCCAAGATGGCGGCGCACCGCACCAATGCGCGCATGCTGGCCGTGCCCACCATCGCCTCCACCGATGCGCCGACCAGCGCCGTCGTGGTCGTCTACAGCGATGCCGGCGTGTTGCAGGAGGCGCACAACCTGCCGCGCAATCCCGATCTCGTCCTCGTCGATCCCGAGGTCATCGTCGCCGCGCCGGTGCGCTTCCTCGTTGCCGGCATGGGCGATGCGCTCTCCACCTGGTACGAGGCGCGCGCCAATATCGAGGCGGGCACGATGAACTACATTTCCGGCGGCTTCCCCGCGACCCGCGCCGCCGTCGCCATCGCCCGCGAATGCCATGCGGTCATCATGGAGCAGGCGCTGAAGGCCAAGCTTGCGGCCGAGGCTGGCGTCGTCACGCAGGCGCTCGAGGATATCATCGAGGCCAACACGCTGCTCTCCGGCCTCGGCTTCGAGAATTGCGGCGTCTCCGCCGCCCACGGCATCCATGACGCGCTGACCGTGCTGCCGGAAATCCACGGCCTGCTGCATGGCGAGAAGGTCGCCTTCGGCGTGCTCTGCCTGCTCGTGCTGGAAAACCGCCCGCAGGCCGAGATCGACGAGACGCTGCGCTTCTGCCGCGTCCTCGGCCTGCCGACGACGCTGGCGGACCTCAACATCAAGGACGATGTCGCCGCCAAGGTGCGCAAGGTCGCGGAAGCCGCCGTCAGGGGCAACATCACCCACGCCACCCGCGCCCCGGTGACCGTGGAGGACATCGAGGCCGCGATCCTCGCCGCCGATGCCCTCGGGCGCGGGGCCTGATCCTTTCCGTCCCTGCAAGACAAAACCCCCGGCCGAAAGACCGGGGGTTTCTTTTTGGGCAGGCTGGAGGACTCAGAAGCTGCCGTTCACGAAGCCGCCGTCGACCGGCAGGTCCGCGCCGGTGATGAAGACGGCGGCGGGGGAAGCGAGGAAGAGGGCGGTGCCGACGAGGTCGTCCACCGTGCCCCAGCGCTTCAGCGCCGAGCGCTGGGCGATCTTTTCCGCCGGGACCGGATCGGTCCACAGGCCCTTGGTCATGTCCGTCTTGTGGTAGCCGGGGGAGATGGCGTTGACGCGGATGCCGTCCGGGCCGAAGGCATGGGCGAGGTGGCGGGTGAGGCCGAGCACGCCCGTCTTGCTGGCGCCATAGGCCGGCACGACCGGGTCGGTGACATAGCTCAGCATCGAGGCCGTGTTGATGATGACGCCGCGCGATGCCTTCAGCAGCGGCAGGACAGCCATGGAAAAGCGCATCTGGCTGTTCAGGTTTACGTCCATCACCTCCATGTAGGTGGCATCCTCGAACTCGGCCTCCGGCCGGGCGATGCCCGCGCCGTTGATGAGCACGTCGAGCTTCTTCAGCGTCCCGGCGAAGGCCTTGATGGCCTCGGGGTCGCGCACGTCGACGCGCTCGAAGCGGATGCCCTTGTTCTCCGGGTCCGCGGCGGCGGCCTTCAGCTTGGCCTCAGAGCTGCCGAGCGCGACGACGGAGCCGCCGAGCCGGGCGAAGCCCTGCGCGATGGCAAGGCCGATGCCGGACGAGCCGCCGGTGACAAGGATGTCCTTGCCGGCGAACAGGTCGGACCGGAACGTGTCGATAATCTCTTTCATGAAATCCTCCTCGTTTTTGACGGTTAGCGCGCGGCCGATTGCCGGTCGCGGATCAGGCTGGCAAGCGCGTCCATGTCGTCGTAGAGCGCCTTGCTGTGATGGTAGAGCCGGTCGAAGACCGGCTGGACATGGCTGTAGATCTCGGCCCATGCCGGGTCGGGCGCGATCTCCTCGTCGTAGCGGACATAGGCTTCCGCCGCGTCCTCGGTGCGCGAGAAGCGGCCGGTGGCGGTCGCGGCCATGGCGGCGCAGCCGACGAGGCCGCATTCCGGCTCCTGCGGCACGAGGACGGGCGTGTCGAAGACGCTCGCCTTGATCTTCAGCCACAGTTTGGTCCGCGCCCCGCCGCCGGCGGCGATCATCCGTTCCAGGCGCTTGCCGGAGCTCGCCTCCATGATGCGGATATGCCGGGCCATGGCGAAGGCGATGCCTTCGAGGATGGCGCGGTGCAGGTGCTCCACGCCATGGCCGGCGCCGAGGCCGAAGAACTGCGCCCGCGAATTGCGGTGCTGGCCGAGGCGCTCGCCGGTGAGGAACGGCAGGAAGAGGAGGGCATCGGAGCCGGGCGGGGCCTTTTCCGCGCGCTCGACGATATCGCCGTAGCTCAGCTTGCCCTCGTGGAAGGCGCGGCGCGCCCAGCGCATGCCGTCGCCGCCCGTTTCCAGCAGCACGAAGGGCGCCCAGTTGCCCTCGATCGTCGCGACATTGGAGATTTCCGGGTCGAGCAGCGGTTTTTCAGCGATCATGGTGACGATCGCGCCGGTGCCGGTGCTGTCCGAGCCAAGGCCCGGCCGGCAGGCGCCGGAGCCGAGCAGCGCCATCGGATAATCCGCCCCGCCGACCATGACGGGCGTGCCGGCGCGAAGCCCGGTGGCGCGGGCCGCATCCTCCGTGACATGGCCGATGATGTCGAGCGGATTGCGGATCGGCGGCAGCAGGCGCGCGTCGAGGCCCATGCGCTCGATCATGGCGGGCGACCAGGCAAGCGTCGCCGGGTTCATCAGGAAGCTGCAGGAGGCGTCGCCGGTGTCCATGGCGATCTCGCCGGTCAGCCGGAAGTTGATGTAGTCCTTCGGCATGATGGCGACGGCGCTGCGGCGGTAGGCCTCCGGATCCGCGTCGCGCACCCATTGCAGCTTGAAGCCCGGCCAGGCGGGCGTCGGCGTGTTGCCGCTCTCGGCGAGGTAGCTTTCCGGCACGTTGTCCGCCTCGAACCTGCGCACGAGGTTCAGCGTGCGCTTGTCGTTCCAGAGGGGGGCGGTATCGCGGGTGAGGTTCCCGGCATCGTCCAGCAGCACGAGGCCGTGCATCTGGCCGCAGATGGCAATCATGGAGATGCGCTCGCGCGCGCCTTCCGCCTTGTCGAGCACGGTGCGCACGGCGGCGCAGGCGCCGTCCCACCAGTCGAGCGGGCGCTGTTCCGCCCAGCCGAACTGCGGCACGATCTGGTCGTGCTCGCGGGCGGCGATCTCGACGATCCGGCCCCTGGTGTCGATCAGCGCGGCGCGGACGCTGCCGGTGCCGACATCGATGGCGAGGAAGAGTTCGGTCATGGCGCGGCCTCCCGCAGGGCGGCGAGCGCGCCCGACAATTCCTGCTGCTGCACGGCCGCCTGGCGATAGGCGGCGAGCGCCGCGCCATAGACCTTGCGGGTCTCCGGCGACGGCTCGCTGCGGCTCTCGGTGGCGTGGAGGTCGCGGATGGGGGCGAAATCCCGCCACAGGCCCATGCCGACGAAGGCGAGCGCGGCCGCGCCGAGCGCGGCGGCCTGCTGGTCGATCCGCGTCTTGACGACGGCGCAGTCGAAGACGTCGGCGAAGATCTGCCGCCACAGCGCGTTGCGCGCCCCGCCGCCGACGATGATCATTTCCGGGCCGAGCGTCGTCATGCGGCGCAATTCGTCGAGCGCGACCCGCAGGCCCAGCGCCACCCCCTCCAGCGCCGCGCGAAAAATGTCGGCGCGGCCGTGCTGGAGGTCGAGGCCAAGGAAGCCGCCGCGCACCGCCGGCCCGCCCTCGAAGCTGGTGCCGCCGCCGAGGGTCGGCACGAAGAGGAGGCCGCGCGCGCCGGCGGGCGATTGCCCGGCGAGGTGGAAGAGGTCGTCATGCACGTTGCGGCCGGCGGCTTCCGCCTCGCGTCTCACGTCCGGCAGAAGCGTATCGGCGACCCAGTTGACGCTGGTGCCGGAGGAGAAGATCGAGGTCGCGGAGATGAACATGCCGGGCGCGACATGGGCGAAGACGAAGGGGCGCACCCGGTCGTCGAGCAGGGGCTCGGCGGAGGAGACGGTGATCCAGCTCGACGAACCCATGGAGGCATAGGCGTCGCCGTCGAGGAAGGTGCGCCCGCCGAGCGCCATGCAACTGTTGTCGACGCCGCCGGCGACGACCTTCACGCCCTGCGACAACCCGAGCGCCTCGGCGATCTCCGGCAGCACCTCGCCGATGATATCCGTCGAGGCGACGATGGGGGCGAAGAGGCTTGGGTCGAGGCCCGCCGCCGCGATGAGGTCGGGCGTATAGCGGCCGGCCTTGAGATCGTAGATGCCGGTGCCGGAGGCGTAGGACGGGTCGGTGGCGATGCGGCCGGTGAGCCTGAGGTTGATATAGTCCTTCGTGCCGATGATGGTCTTCGTGCGCGCGAAGACGTCGGGCACGTTGCGGCGCAGCCACATCGCCTTGAAGACGGTGTAGAGCGGGGCGGGGAAACCGTTGCCGGTCGTCCTGTACCAGAGGGCCGGATCGACGCGGGTGAAGAAGTCCTCCGCCTCCGCGACGGCGCGCCCGTCGGACCAGATCGGCACGAATTCCTGCAAGAGGTTGCCGTCCGTATCGAGCGGCAGGCACCCGAGGCTGTGGCCGGAAATGGCAATGGCACGGATCGCGCCGGCATCGACGGCCGGATGCGCCGTCAGCGTCTTCAGGCTGGCGCAGACCGCGTCCCACCAGTCCGCGGGGCGCTGCTCGTGGAAGGAGGAGGACGGGTAGAAGGTCTTGTAGGAGACAACTTCCTCCGCAAGGCAGACGCCGTCCGGGCGGAAGATCGCCGCCTTGACGCCCCCGGTGCCGAGGTCGAAAGCCGCAACGGTATCGGTCATGATGTCAGTCCGCCTTGCCGGTGATTTCGAGACGGCCGCCGGGCAGGGCGGCGCACTGGCGCACGAGGTCGACGGCGACCTTCGTGTTGATGCCGAAGCGGGTGACGCCGAGCCGCACCATGTCGGCGATGGCGTCCAGAGAGCGGATGCCGCCCGACGCCTTCACCTCCACCGCACCCTCCACCGTCTCGACGATGATCTGCAGCTTCTCGAGCGTGGTGGCGCTCGGCGTCCAGCCGGTGCCGGTCTTCACGAACGCCGCGCCGCTTTCGGCGACGAGGGCGGAGGCGGTGCGGATTTCCGCGTCCGTCAGATGGGCCAATTCGAGGATGACCTTGAGGGGGACGGGGGCGATGGCCTCTACGACGGCGCGGATCTCCCGGCGCACATAATCGAGGTCGCCGGATTTCAGGCGGCCGACATTCATCATCATGTCGAGCTCCTGCGCGCCGTTCTCCGCAAGCTCCGCGGCTTCCGCCACCTTGGTGCGCGTCGTGTGCCCGCCGGAGGGAAAGCCGACCGGGCCGCCCACCAGCGTCACGCCGCCCATCGGCACGAGGCTGCGCAGCAGCGGCACGAAGTTCGGCAGGGCATGGGCGGCGATGAAGCCTTCCGCGACCGCAATTTCCGCCAGCTCCCGCACGTCCGCTTCCGTATGGAAGGTCTGGACGGCGCTGATGTCGATCAGGGCGGCGAGATCGCGGGGGGCGAGAAAGGCCGGCGGGGAGCGGTGGCGGGTGTCGTTCATCTCTAGGTCTCGTTGCTCATTCGTAGGTAGCGGAGGTTGCGCTTCATGCGCGTGAAGATTTCCACATGCTCGTCACCCCGGCGCAGCGCCACGCTGGTCGACAGGATGTCGACGACGGTGAGCGCGGCGATGCGGGAGATGGTGGGCGTGTAGATATTGGTGTTCTCCAGCGTCTCGACCATCAGCACGATGTCGCAGAACTCGACGAGCGGCCCGTCCGAGCCGACGATGCCGATGACCTGACAGCCGCTCTCGCGGGCCCGCCGCGCGGTCTCGATGATCGCCAGCGTCGCACCCGTGTTGGAGATGACGACGACGACGTCGCCGGGCTTCAGGCTGGAGACGACCATGATCTGCTGGTGGGCGTCGGTCTCGGCCCCGCAGGGCACGCCGAAGAGCGGGAACTTCTGCTGCGCGTCGCGCGCCACGATGCCCGATGCGCCGAAGCCGAAGAATTCGATGCGGTTCGCCTTGGCCAGCGCATCCACCGCCCGGCCGACCGCCACCGGATCGAGATGGTTGCGCACCCAGTCGAGGCTGGTGATCGTGTAGTCGAAGATCTTTTCCGAGACCCCGGCCGGGCTGTCGTTTCCGTCGATGACCGAGTGGGTGGCCGACATGCCGAGCGCGAGGCTTTGGGCGAGGCGCAGCTTGAAATCCTGGTAGCCTTGGCAGCCGATGGAGGCGCAGAAGCGGATCACCGTCGGCTGGCTCACCTCGGCCCATTCCGCCGCCTCGGCGATGGTCGCGTTGACCACACGCTTGGGATCGGCGAGCACGAGTTCGGCCACCTTGCGGTCCGATTTGCGCAGGTCCCCGCGCTTCAGGCGGATGACTTCAAGGATGTTGTTGTTGCCGCCGATCGGTTTGGACTGGGCTGCGCTGGTCGACATGGAAACCCCCCGGGTTACTTGGACAGTCGGTATTCGACCGACAGCTTTGCCCGATGGAGCCTTGCCCTGCAATCAGCGGCCGCCGATTTGGCGTCGATGACGTCGGGGTCTTCCGTGTTGAAGGCGAAGAGGCCGTAATGGTGCGCGATCAGGTCGGCCGCGCCGATCCGTTCGGCCAGAAGGCACGCTTCGTCCAGTGTCAGGTTGCCGGCGATGCCGGCCTCCGTCAGTTCGGCGCGGCGGCCGTTGACGGGCAGGAGCGCGAGGTCCACCCCATGGGGCGCGACCTCTTCCGCCAGTCCCTCGAAGGGGATCGTGTCGCCGGAATGGTAGAATGACACGCCGTCCACCGCCACCACATAGCCGAGGAAGCGGTGCCAGCCTTCCGGCGAGCGCTCCAGTGCCTCGTGGGCGGCGCGGATGGCGGTGATCGAAATGCCGGGAAGGGGCGTCACCGTCTCGCCCGCATTGACCGCGACCAGCCGGTCCGGCGTAACGCCGATACGCTCCTCTGCCGCCGCCAGCGCCGCGCGGGGCACGACGAAGCGGCAGTCCGGGTTGGCGGCGGCGAGCGGCATCAGCGTCTGCGGGTCCATGTGGTCCGTGTGCTGGTGCGTCACCAGAACGAGATCGACGGGGCCGAGTTCGGCGGGCGTCGCCGGGGCGGGCATCATGCGTTCGTGCTCGTAGCGCTTGCCGCGGTACTTTTCCGCCAGGCTGTCGGAGAGATAGGGGTCGATGACGAGACGCCGCCCGCCGGCCTCGATGACGAAGCCGGCCTGCCCGAGCCAGTAGAGCCGCACGCCGTCGCCCGCCGGTGCGGCGAGCCTTACGGCGAGCGATCCCGAAAACGGCACGGGCGAGAAGAACGTCATGGGCGCATCTCCTCCGTCAGGGCAGAGAGCAGGTTTTCCACCGCGATGGACGTCGCCTTGCTGACGCTCTCGTCGGTCAGGCCGCCGATATGGCTGGTGGCGATGACGCGCGGGTGGCTGGCCAGCGAGCCCGGTGCCGGCGGCTCGTCGACGAAGACGTCGGTGGCGTAGGTCTGAAGGCGACCCTCATCGAGCGCGGCGCGCACGGCATCCTCGTCCACCAGCGTGGCGCGGGCGGTGTTGATGAGGATGGCGTGCGGCGCCATCTTCGCGAGCCGGGCCGCATCGACGATGGGCTTGCCGTCGGCGGGGGCCGGGCAGTGGAGCGTCACGATATCCGCTTCCGCGAAAAGTTCGTCGAGGCTCGCCCATTTGAACGGGCCATAGACCTCGACATTCGGGCGGAAGGGATCGTGCGCCACGACATTCGCCCGCATGGCGGAGACGGCGCGGGCGACCCGCTTGCCGATCGCCCCGCAGCCGACGACGCCGACGGTGCGCTCGGCGATCTCCTTGCCGCGCGAGCGCGGCCAGCCGCCGGCGCGGATGCCGGCCGTTTCGGTCGGGATATGGCGTAGCGAGGCGAGGATCAGGCCCATCGCCAGTTCCGCGACGCCGACGGCATTGGCGCCCTCGGCCTTGAGCACGCGAATGCCCTTGCCCCTGAGCAGCGGCAGCGGCAGGTTGTCGATGCCGGTGCCGTTGCGGCTGATGGCGCGCAGGCTTTCGGCGGCGTCGATCACCTTGTCGGAGACGGGCTCGACGCCGGCCAGCCAGCCGACGCAGCCCGGCACGAGGTCGAGCAGTTCGGCCTCGTCCGGCATGCGGCCGGGCGTCGGGAAGACGAGGTCGAAGCCGGCCTGCCGCAGCGGTTCGAGTTCCGGCGGCGGATCGAGTGAGAGCGAACGGGGTGTGACGAGGATACGGCTCACGGCATCACCCCTTCGCCGCTTCGATGGCGATGCGCGAGATCTCGTCGAAGGACGGTCCCGAGGTCGGGATGTCGATATCGAACACTTCGGCGATCACCTGCGTCCAGCCGTGCAGGAAGTAGGTCCAGCCGTCTTCCACCTGCAGCCCGCGTGCCGCTTCCTGCCGCCGCGCCTGGTCGAGGAAGACGAGGTCGCCGCGATAATTGAGGTCCCAGGCGATGGCTTGTTCGGGGAAAATGCCGGCATCGGTGATCGGCGAGCCGGGCGCGTCCTTGCCGAGGCCGGTCGCGTTGATCACCAGCGAGCCGGGCTTCAGCGCGGCCATGGCCGCGTCGTTCAGTTCCGGCCGATCGGCGAGGACGTAGTCGATTTTTACGCGCGGGGCCATGGCCGCGTGGATATGTTTCAACTCGTCGAGGCGCGGCTGCGAGCGGTTGGTGACGACGATGCGCGAGGGTACGTCGGCCCCGCGCTTTTCCTGCATGAGGTGCCAGGTGATGGCGATGGTCGAGCCGCCCGCGCCCATGGAGAGGACCTCCGCGCCGGTCCTGGCGAAATGCCCTTCCGGCACGAAGCCGTCGATGGCGAGGCCCGAGGAGATCGGGTCCTTGGCATGGCAGATCAGCTTGCCGTCGCGCTTGGAAAGGCAGCTCGTCTCGTGCATCAGCAGCGCGTGCGGGTCGATCACGTCGAACATGTCGCGCGCGGCGTTGAAGAGGTCGATCTTGTGGGTCGTCACCAGCGCGCCGAGCGAGAGCGGGTCGTTCTTGATGAAGGCGACGGCCTCGCGGTAGGCGCCAGGCTCGGCATGCAGCGGAAAATCGATGCCCTTCAGTACCGCGTCCTTCAGGCCGAGATGGCGCGCCCAGGCGGGGAAGACCCGCATGATCGAGCTCTTCGCCGTGGTGACGCCGATGAAGTAGAAGGTCGGCTGGGTGGCGGGCTGGTAGCGGCTCATTTGCCCGCCTCGCGGATTTCCCTTGCCTTGGCGACCGCCGCGCGGGCCTTCGCCGCGATGTCGGACCAGCGGCCTTCGCTGATGTCGGCCTTGGTGGCGATCCAGGTGCCGCCGACGGCGGCGACCACGCCGAGCTTCAGCCATTCGTGCATGTTGTCGAGGCTGACGCCGCCGGTCGGCACGAAGCGGGTGCCGAGATGGGCGAAGGGCGCGCTGATCGCCTCCAGCATGGCCGGGCCGCCCGCCGCCTTGGCGGGGAAGAATTTTGCGAGCGTCAGCCCGTTGCGGGCGACGGCCGTCAGGTCGGAGGGGGTCATGATGCCGGGCGCGAAGGGGAAGCCCTTTGCCTTGGCGGCGGCGACGATCTCGCCGTCGAAGCCGGGGGCGAGGCCGAAGCGCGCGCCGGCGGCGATCGCCGCGTCCAGCGCTTGCGGCGTCAGGATCGTGCCGGCGCCGACCAGCAGTTCCGGCCGCTTGTCGGCCATGATGGCGATGACCTCGGCGGCGGCCTCGGTGCGGAAGGTGATCTCGGCAAGCGGCAGGCCGCCTTCGAGAAGCGCATCGGCCAGCGCCACGGCATCGGAGGCGCGCTCGATGGCGATGACGGGAACGACGCCGAGGGTTGCTGCCTGTTCGAACGGGGCGGTCATGCGGTTTCTTCCTTCTTTTCTCCGTAGAGGGCGGCGATGGTCGCTGGGTCGCGCATCCGCCAGTTCGGATTGTCGATCTGTTTCCAGCCGCCCTTGCCGTCGTCGACGATGCGCGCGCGCATGCCGCCGGCCTTTGCGATGCAGTCGTAGTCCTGGCCGGAATCGGCCGGGTAGCAGAAGAGCATCACCAGCTCGTCGTCGCCGACATTGACCGAGCGGTGGATCCAGTAGGGTGGCACGTAGCAGACCGTCTGCGCGTCGATCTCGACGATGCGGACCTCGCCGTCGGGCGATTCCATCAGCATCAGGCCGCGGCCCTTCTGGCCGTAGTAGATTTCCGGCCGGTCGGATTGCCTGTGGATATGGCCGCGGGTGACGAAATATTCCGTGCCTACCTTACCCGGCAGCATGCGCGTGACGCCGAAGATCAGGTCGCCGGACCGCTCGTTGGGGCGGAATTCCGAGACCTCGTAGACGACCGTGTCGTCCCATTCGCCCTGCATGGCGGCAAAGGCGGCCTCGTCCGCATAGAGGCCGGCAAGATCGCGGAAGCGTTTCTGGTAGGCGCCCGTTGCGTTGCTGATGGCGCCCGTTTCAAGGTCGACCGCGCAACCGACGGGCTCGAATAGCTGTATCAAAGGAAATTCCTCGTCTTTCTCTTCGTTCATTGCAATTTCCGAACGCAAAACCGCTGCACACTTTTGCTGGAATTGCCCGGGCATCAGGCGATGGTGTAACCGCCGTCGATCATCAGGTTGGCGCCGTTGACCATCGCGGCCGCGCCGCTGGCGAGGTAGAGCACCGAGGCGGCGATCTCCCACGGCTTGGCGAAGCGGCGCGTCGGGATGGCGGCGCGGGCGCGCTCGCCCTTCTCGCCGGCCCAGCCGGTAAGGCCCAGCTCGGTCTCCACCACGGTCGGCGAAAGCGCGTTGACGGTGACGCCGCGCGGGCCCCATTCCAGCGCCATGCAATTGGTCATGCCGACGATGCCCGCCTTGCTGGCGCAATAGGCGACATGGCCCTCGATGCCGATAATGGCGGCCTGCGAGGCCATGTTGACGATGCGGCCGGCCTTGCGCTCCAGCATGCCGGGCGCGACGGCCCGCGCCATCAGGAACGCGCCCTTGAGGTTGATGGCGAGCGTGCGGTCCCATTCGGCCGTCGGGTAGCTCTCGGCCGGGGCGAGAGGCCCGATGCCGGCATTGTTGACGAGGATGTCGATCCGCCCGAAGGCCTCGGTCACGGCGGCGACGGCGCGCTCGACGCCCGCCTCGTCGGTGACATCGACCACATGGCCGATATGGTCCGCGCCGAGCGCGGCGGCGACGCCGGCGACGGCCGGATCCCGGTCGAGCAGCGCCACGCGCGCCTTCTTCGCCACGAAGGCTTCGGCGACGGCGCGGCCGATGCCGGTGGCCGCGCCCGTGACGACCACGGTCTTGCCGGAAAAGTCGAGCAGGTCGTCGAAGGAGGGGATATCCGTCATGTCAGAATTCCTGGCCTGTATGGGTGATCGTCATTTCCTGGAGGTTGACGTTCTGCGGCAGCTGGTAGGCGAAGAGCATGGTGCGCGCGATGTCGTTGGCGTCGAGCCCGCCGTCCAGCGCCTTGCGCCCGCCGTCCCAGAATTCGTAGGCGTTCTGGTGGGTGATCGTCTTGTCGATCTCCGACTTGGCGACACCCGGCGAGATGACCATGACGCGCACCCGGTAGGCCGACATGGTTTGCCGCATGCCCTCGCTGACGGCATGCACGAAATGCTTGGTGCCGCCATAGACGTCATGGTGCGGATAGACCTTGCGGCCGGCGATGGAGGAGACGTTGATGATGGTGCCGTGCCGGCGCTCCTTCATGCCGGGCGCGACGGCGTGCATGCCGTTGAGGACGCCGAGGCAGTTGATGTCGACGAGGTCACGCCACTGCGCCGGGTCCTGCTCGTCGAGCCGTGCGAGGCGCGAAATTCCGGCATTGTTGATGAGGCAGTCGACGGGGCCGAACCTCTCCTCGCCCTGCCGGATGGCGTCGGCGAGCGCATTGTAGTCGCGCACGTCGGCGGCGACGGCCAGCGTGTCCGGCAAGTCCATCGCCTCGATGAGGTCGGGGCGGCGGGCGATCAGCAGCAGCGGGTAGCCCGCGGCGGAAAAGACGCGGGCGGTTTCCTGCCCGATGCCAGCGCTGGCGCCGGTGATCATGACGAGCGGCTTCTTCTCGGTCATCGTCCGTCTCCGCTCAATCGATGCTGCGCGAGAAGGCGTCGAGCGCCAGGATCGCGTCGCGCACGGCCGTCACGGTGATCGGGACCGGCGTCGCATAGATGATGTTGCCGGGCCGGCAGGCGGCTTCCGCTACGCGGCCGATCCTGGCCGGCACGTCCTCGACGATGCCGAGGTCGGCAAGCGTCGTCGGCAGGCCGACGCTGCGGCAGAAACGGATCATCTCCTCGATCTCCTCGCTCTCGCGGTTTTCCAGCATGAGGAGGCAGAGCACGCCGAAGGCGACCTTCTCGCCGTGGAAGAGGCCATGCACCTCCTCCAGCACCGTCAGGCCGTCATGGATGCCGTGGGCGGCCGAGCAGCCGCAGTTCTCGAAGCCGAGGCCGGACAGCAGCGTGTTCGCCTCGATGATGTTCTCCACCGCCTGGGTGAGAAGGCCCGCCTCGACGGCCACCTTGGCCTTGACGGCATCGCGCATCAGGACGTCCTGGCAGTGCATGGCGATCGCCATGCCGGCCTCGGTGGCGGGGAAGCCGCCGGCGACATAGTTGTCGGTGCGCGATTCGATGTTGGAGCGCGCCTCGAACCAGGTCGAGAGCGCATCGCCGATGCCGGCGACGAGGAAGCGCGCGGGGGCGGCCGCCACCAGCGCGGAATCGACGATCACGGCGTCGGGGTTGCGCGGCAGACGGAGCGATTCCTCATAGACGCCGTGCTCCGTGTAGCGCACGGCGATGGCGCTGCAGGGCGCGTCGGTCGAGGCGATCGTGGGGGCGATAACGATGCGCGCACCTGTGTCGATGGCGACGATCTTGGCGGTATCGGCCGTCTTGCCGCCACCGACGCCGACGAGGATGTCGGCGCGGTGCTCGACGGCGATCTTGCGCACGCGCTCGATCTCCGCCGTGCAGCACTCGCCGCCGAACCGCTCGAAGCGGATGTCGAGGGTCTCACCGCAGCTTTTTGCGATGCGTTCGCTCAGCGCATCGAACAGCGCGCGGTCGATCAGCACGAGGGCACGCTTGCCGAGCGGCGCGAGGTAAGCCGCCAGCCTGTCGATCTCGCCCGCGCGCTGGATGTATTTGTTCGGTCCGCCGAATGCCCTTGCCATGCGATGCTCCCGTATCTGTCGAATAGTCAGGTCAGTGAATGGTGTAGCCGCCGTCGATGGTCAGCACCGAGCCGGTGACGTAGCTGGCGGCGTCCGAGGCGAGGAAGAGCACGGCGGCGGCGACCTCGCTCGCCTTGCCGGCGCGGGCCATCGGCGTCATGCCGAGCCAGATCTTCGACCATTCGGGATCGTCCAGCCCGCCCTGCGTCATCGCTGTCTCGATATAGCCGGGGGCGACGGCATTGATGCGGATGTTGCTCGCCGCGAACTCGCCGGCGAGCGACTTGGTGAGCATGTGCACGCCCGCCTTGCTGGCATTGTAGGCCACCTGGTTCTGCGGCAGGTTGCTGATGAAGCCGGAGATCGAGCCGATATTGACGATCGAGCCGCTTCCTTTGGCGACCATCATCCCGATGGCCGCGCGGCAGCACCAGAAGAGGCCGGTCAGGTTGGTGTCGATCACCTCGTTCCAGGTTTCCGGCGTCAGCTTCAGGCTGTCGCAATGGCGCGCGATGCCGGCATTGTTGACGAGGATGTCGAGCCCGCCGAGCGCCTCGGCCGCCTGCCGCACGGCCTCCTGTGCCGCGCTTTCGCTGGAAACGTCGGCGGGCAGGTAGATCGCCTCAATGCCCTTTTGCTTAAGATAGTCGACGGCTTTCGCACCCTCTTCGCGGGAGCGTGCGGAGATCGCCACGCGCGCGCCAGCTTCTCCAAGCGCCTCGGCACAGGCAAGCCCGATGCCACGGCTGCCGCCGGTCACAAGAGCGGCGCGGCCATCCAGTCTGAAAAGCTCAGCGTACATGGTTCCTCCCGGCAGCGCCTTCCCCAGCGCTTCTAAAAATGTAGTTTAGTTACCTTGACAATCGAGTGTCAATCGGAAAATCTACGTCTCAGGGATGGAATTTGGCGCATATCCAGCGGAGTTGAGGCTGATATATGCGAAATAGCCAGATAAAATGTAGTTTAACTACGGGAGGAATGCCGCATGGGCGCTTTGCGTCACTGCCGGTTTCGGCCGGACTGCGCGATGGACGGAGGGTCAGCGACGGATCGTGCGGCGCCGTCCCTTGAGCGCCGTGGCCGGCACTTCCTCTCCCCGCGCCTTGATGGCCGCAAGGTAATGTTCCCGCGTGGCGGCGATATGCCGGCCCATCAGCTCGATCGCGGCGTCGTCCTCACCGCCGGCCACCAGCTCGGCAAGGCGCACATGCTCCTCGAACGAGGTGACGTTGAGCGAGGGGGCAAGGGAGAGCCGGTTGCGCAGTGCCTGGACGCGGAAGGCGATCATCTCGTAGGCCTCGAGCAGGTAGGCATTGTCGGCAAGCTCGAAGAGCGCCCGATGGAAGCCGCCGTCGAGGGTGCGGTAAAGCTCCGTATCGTCGGCATCGAGGGCCTTGCGCATCTTCCTGATGATATCCGCCCATTGCCGGGCGAGGGCCTTGCGGCCGGCGGCGAGCGCCATGCGGATGGCGGCCAGCTCCAGCACCTCGCGCAGCTCGGAAAGCTTGCGGACCTGGCTCGCGTCCATGTCGAAGACGAAGGAACCGCGCTGCGGATGGACCTCGATCAGCCCCTGGCGCTTGAGCACCATGAGGGCTTCGCGCACGGGCGTCTTGGAGACGCCGAGCTCATTGGCGAGCGCGATCTCGGACAACGGCTCGCCGAGCTGGAACTGCCCACGGACGATGCGGTTGCGGATTTCCTGCGCGGCCTGGTCGGTCAGCGAGGGGCCGCGGTCGAGTGTGCTCATGAAATCTCTCTCCCATGCGGTTTCGGCGCAGGCAAGCCGAAGCCTTCTGTTCTTTACACTGAGATATTAGATATGATACGCCAATTCTCGTTGCCTGCAATCTCCTAAGGTTGGCCCGGTATGTCTGTTCCCACTCTTGTTGCCCCCGATTTGCTCGAAGCGCTACTCGAAAACGCGTTGCGCGCTGCCGGTGCCTGCGCGGCGTCCGCCGGCGCGGCGGTGCGGGCGATGATGCATGCCTCGCGCATCGGGGTAGACAGCCACGGGGCGCGGCTGGTGGTTCACTATGACAAGGTGCTGCGCGGCGGCCGGGTCAAAGGCACGCCGGACATCGCGGTGCGCCGCACGGCGGCGGCGACGGCGGTGGTGGATGGCGACGATGCGCTCGGCCACCACGCGGCCTATGTGGCGATGGACACGGCGATCGAGCTTGCCCGCGAAAGCGGCATCGGCGCCGTCGGCGTCGTCCGCTCCTCGCATTTCGGCGCGGCCGGGGCCTATGCGCGTGTCGCCGCCGAGGCGGGCATGATCGGCTTCGCCACCACCAATTCCGACAAGGTCGTCGCGCCGTTCCAGGGGCGGGAGGCCTTTCACGGCACCAATCCGCTGGCCTTCGCCGCGCCGAGCGGCGAGGCCCGGCCTTGGCTGCTCGACATGGCGACCTCCTCCATTCCGCTGAACCGCCTGCTGCTCTTCAAGTCGCTCGGCGTGTCGCTGCCGCAAGGGGTGGCGGTGGACGAGGCGGGCCGGCCGACGACGGAGCCGTCGGAGGGGCGCACGCTCCTGCCGCTCGGCGGGGTCGACTTCTCCTTCAAGGGCGCGGCGCTTGCCGGGGTGGCGACGCTGTTTTCGGCGATCCTGCAGGGCACGACGCTCGACCACGCCTTCATCCCCATGGTCGGCGGCGACGATTATTCGACGCCGCGCCGGATGGGCCACTTCCTTCTTGCCATCGATCCGGACCGCTTCGGCGGCCGCGACGTCTTCGCCGCCGGCATGGCCGCCTATCTCACCGCCCTCAGGGCCGCACCGGCGCAGGAGGGCGCCGAGGTGCTGGCGCCGGGCGACCGCGAATGGCGCGTCGAGGCCGAGCGCGAAAGGACGGGCATCCCGATCGATCCCGATACCGCGGCCTTCCTTGGTCTGCCGCGGGACCCGGCCGTACCGGCCGGAAACACCGAGGGGAATTTAGTCGCATAGCGCAACACGTGCCGGGGCAGGGAGCCGCCGGCCGTCAACTGGGAGGAATGACATGCAATCCATGCTGAAAACGGGCCTTGTGACCGCAGCGCTGATGGCTTCGGTAGCCCCCGCCGCCATGGCGCAGGAATGCGCCGATGCCGACCGCGTGCCGATCACCTGGTCGACCATCGCCGGCTTCTACACCGACGCGATGGCCGACCTCGTTGCCGGCTTCGAGAAGGGCCACTGCGTGAAGGTCAATGTCGTCAACATCGACAACTCGCAGCTCTACAACAAGCAGGTCATCGAGATGGTCGGCCAGACCGGCGCCTATGACGTCGTGACGCTCGAAACCTCGGAAAAGGCGGAGTTCGCGGAAAACGGCTTCATCCTGCCGATGACCGAATATTTCGCCGACAAGAAGGCGCAGCTCGACGACGTGGCGCCGACGCTCGCTGCCCTCACCACCCAGTACAAGGGCGACGTCTGGGGCCTGCCCTACTACACCTACACGGCCGGCTACATCTATCGCCAGGACCTCTTCGACGACCCGACGGAGAAGGAAGCCTTCAAGAAGCGCTTCAACTACGACCTCGCCGTGCCGGAGACCTGGGCGCAGCACCGCGACATCGCCGAGTTCTTCACCCGCAAGGCCGGTGAAAACCTCAAGGGCGAGAAGCTCGCCAAGGACTTCTACGGCGTCGGCCTGATGGCCGGTCCCTTCCCGGAAATCCAGGACGAGATGTCCGGAGTGCTCTGGTCGCAGGGCGCCGACTGGCTGACGGACGAGGGCAAGGTGCCGGTCGATGCCGTCGAGAAGGCGATGAACGACTATCTCGCCCTCATGAAGTATGCACCGCCGGCCGCCCTCACCGTCACCTATGACGGCGTGATGAACCAGATGAAGGACGGGCAGATCGCCCAGACCTATTCCTTCTTCCTCGACCAGTGGCCGAATGCCGTGACGACCGAGACCTCCGTGCCGGGTGCGAAGATGGGCGTTGCCGAGGCACCGGAAAAGAAGGCCTATATCGGCGGCTTCCTGCTGGCGGTCTCAGCTTCCTCCGCCCATCCGAAGGAGGCGATGGACTTCGTCGCCTATGTCGGCGGCCATGACGCGCAGATGGAATTCGCCAAGGCCGGCGGCACCTCGACGCTGATGAGCGTCCTGTCCGACCCGTCCTTCGCCGCGCCGGAAAGCCGGCCGAAGACCGGCCACTTCGCGACGCTGCTGAAGATCTTCGATTCCATGAAGGGCTTCCGCTCGAACCTCTTCGACACGCCCTTCGGCGCGAAGATCTACAACACGATGCAGATCCCGCTGCAGTCGGCCGCGGCCGGCCAGATCTCGGCGCGCCAGGCCGCCGAGCAGCTTGCCGCCGAAGTCGAGAAGATTTGCGGCGGTCCTTGCCCGATCGGCAAGTGATCGGACCCATCGCCTGGACCTTCGCATGGCGGGCCCGCGCCCGCCATGCGGATTGACCCGAAAGGCGCGGCACCCCCGCGCGAAACGATCTTCTGGAGGAATTTGATGTCGCAGTCGCTATCCGTGCCGGCGCCGCAGGAAAGGGGAACCGCCGGTCCGGCGGCCATGTCCGACCGCTGGTTCTCGCTCCTTCTCGTCGTGCCTGCGATGCTGGTCATCCTTGTCTTCGCGCTTCTGCCGCTCGCCTATGCGCTGGACGTGTCCTTCCGCTTCGCCGACCTGACGCGCGGCCGGATCGGGGATTTCGTCGGCCTCGACAACTACCGCACGGTGCTGCACGACAGCGCGTTCTGGAGCTCGGTCTGGGTCACGCTCAAGTTCACGGTGACCGCCGTCACCCTCGAAATGGTGCTCGGCATCGCCATCGCCTTCCTGATCCACGGCGCGACGGTCGGCAAGGGCATCATCCGGAGCCTGATGATCCTGCCGCTCGCGACCTCGGCGGCGGTGACGGGCCTGTTCTGGCGCTATCTCTACGACCCCCAGTTCGGCCTCATCAACTATTTCCTCGGCCTCATCGGCCTGCCGGAGCCCAACTGGCTCGGCGACTACACCATCGCGCTGTGGTCGGTCATCCTGTTCGACGTCTGGCAATGGACGCCCTTCGTCGCGCTGATCGCGCTCGCCGGCCTGCAGGCCCTGCCGAAGGAGCCCTTCGAGGCGGCCGAACTCGATGGCGCCAGCACCTTCCGCGTGCTGCGCACCCTGACCTTCCCCATGCTGAAGCCGGTTCTCTTCCTCGTCCTCGTGCTGCGCACCATCGACAGCGTGCGCCTCTACGACGCCGTGGCGGTGCTGACGCGCGGCGGGCCGGGCACGGTGACGGAGACCATGACCTTCTACCTCTACCGCACGGGCCTGAAGCTCTTCCGGATGGACTACGCCTCCACCATGGCGATCTTCTTCCTCTACGCCATGCTGGTCGCGAGCCTCTTTGCGCTGCGCCCGCTGCTCACCCAATTCTCATCCCGCGCATCGGAAGGCTGAGGAGGCAACCATGCTGCAACGTGAATCGAGTTTCCCCAAGGAAGTCCTGCGCTACGGCCTGATCGTGCTGGTGCTCGGCTTCATCGTCTTCCCCATCGCCTGGATGATCCTGACGTCGTTCAAGCCGGCCGATGCCGTCATGGTCTCGCCGCCGCGCTTCCTGTTCACCCCGACGCTGGATAACTACGTCCACGCGATCTACGACAAGAACTTCCTGTTCTACATCAAGAACACGCTGTTCATCTCCGTCGCCTCGACGATCATCGTCGTCATCACCGGTTCGCTCGCGGCCTACAGCTTCGCCCGCTACAATGTCGGCGACGGGCATCTGCTGTTCTTCATCCTGTCGACCAAGATGTTCCCGGCGATCGCGGTGATCCTGCCCTACTTCCTGATCTTTCGCGAGGTTGGCAAGACGGGCGTCGGCAGCTTCCTCGGCATCGGCCTCGACCAGCCGGGCGCGCTGATCATCTCCTATACGGTGTTCAACCTGCCCTTCGCCATCTGGCTGCTGGTCTCCTTCTTCCAGGACATCCCGCGCGAGCTGGAACATTCCGCCCGCCTCGACGGCCTCACGCGCCTCAAGGTGCTCGCCAAGGTCGTCTGCCCGCTGGCCGCGCCCGGCATCGCGGTCACCGGCGTCTTTACGCTGATCTTCAGCTGGAACGAGTTCCTCTTCGCCTACATCCTGACCCGCAAGGCGGCCAGCACCGTCACGGTGGGCGTCGAGTCCTTCTTCACCCTGCAGGGCATTCTCTGGGGGCCGGTCGCGGCCGCCGCCACCATCAGCGTCCTGCCCATGCTGATCTTCGTTCTGGCCATGCAGCGCTACATGGTGCGCGGCCTCACCTTCGGCGCCGTGAGAGGATAGGATCATGAGCTTCAGTCAAGGCTGGGATACCGGCTTCCGCGTCATCCTCATCTATGTCGGCGTCGTCTTCGTCTGGCTCGGGCTGATCGAGCCCTATTTCGCCAGCCAGTCGATGTCGGTGATCCTCATGAACATCGTCGCGCTCGCGGTGTCGGCGGCCTTCGTGGTCCGCGCCCGCGGCCGCTTCATCGCAGAGCGCCTTGCGGCCGAAGCCGAGGTCGCCGCCCTCATGCAGGAGGACGTCTGATGTACGAACTGAAATCCGTCCACAAGCGCTACGGCCTCGCCAAGGTCGCCCTGCGCAAGATCGACCTTGCCGTGCGCGACCGGGAATTCCTCGTCATCTACGGCCCGGCCGGCGCCGGCAAGAGCACGCTGCTCAACATCCTCGCCGGCATCGCCAAGCCGACCAGCGGCGACGTGCTGCGCAATGGCGTGTCGATCCTCAAGGTGCCGCCGGAAAAGCGCGACGCCGCCATGGCCTTCGAGAACTACGCGCTCTATTCGCACCTTTCCGTCGGCGAGAACCTTGCGTTTCCCCTCAAGGCGCGCGGCCTCGGCCGGGCCGAGGTGGAGGAGCGCGTCAAGCGCATTTCCGGCATCCTCGGCATCGGCCACCTGCTGGAACGGCGCCCCGGCTTCCTTTCCGGCGGCCAGCGCCAGCGCGTGGCGCTCGGCCGCGCCATCATCCGCCCGGCCGATATCTACCTGCTCGACGAGCCGGTCGGCCATCTCGACGCCAAGCTGCGCCACAAGATCCGTGCCGAGCTGAAGGCGCTCGCCGAGGACCTGTCGGCCACCGTCGTCTTCACCACCACCTCCTCGCGCGAGGCGCTGGCGCTCGGCGACCGGGTCGCCGTGCTCAATGCCGGCAGGCTGGAGCAGGTCGGCAAGCCGGCCGATCTCTATCACCGCCCGGCGAACGCCTTCGTCGCCTCCTTCGTTGGCGATCCGCCGATGAGCTTCATCTCCGTCGAGCCGCGCCCGCATGACGGCAGGGTGGATTTCGTGACGGCGGACGGCATGCCCGTCGCCTCGCTCGCCGCCGACGCCGTGCAGGGCCTCACCAACGAGGCCGGCAGGATCCAGGTCGGCTTCCGCTCCAACGAGGTGCGGATCGCTGGCGAGGGGGATTCCAACGCCCTTCGCGGCCGCGTCGATGTCATCGAGAACCTCGGCTACATGAAGATCGCCCTCGTCGGCATCGGCGGCGACCAGGTCTCCGTCTCCGTTCCCGCCGGCACCGCGCTCGGCGTCGGCGAGACGGTCGCCATCGCCTTCCCGCGCGACGCCGTCCACCTGTTCCAGAATGCCCGGGCGGTCACGCATGCGACGCCCTCGGCAGGAGTTTGACCCATGGCCTCCATCAAAGCTGAACGACTCGTCAAGCGCTACGGCGCCTTCCAGGCGGTGCACGGCATCGACTTCGAGATCGCCGACGGCGAGTTCGTCGCCATCCTCGGCCCCTCGGGCTGCGGCAAGTCTTCGACGATGCGCATGATCGCCGGGCTGGAGACGGTCACCGAAGGCTCGATCTATTTCGACGGCAAGCGCGTCAACGACGTGCGCGCCCGCGACCGCAACGTCGCGATGTCCTTCGAATCCTACGCGCTCTATCCGACGATCTCGATCTACGAGAACATCGCCTTCCCGCTGCGCTCGGCCAATGTCGACAACAAGGAGATCGACCGGCAGGTGCGCGACATCGCGGAGAAGATGGAGCTGACGGCGCTGCTGAACCTCAAGCCGAAGGGTCTTTCCTCCGGCCAGGCGCAACGTGTCGGCCTTGCGCGGGCGCTGGTGCGCAACCCGGCGGTGTTCCTGCTCGACGAGCCGATCTCGCATCTCGACACGCGCCAGCGCTACCGCATGCGCCGCTTCATCAAGAGCCTGCACCAGAAGTTCAACTACACGATGATCTACGTCACCCACGACCAGGAGGAAGCGCTGGCGCTGGCCGACCGGGTCATGGTGATGAGCGACGGCGAGATCCAGCAGATGGCGGTGCCGGACGAGGTCTATGCCCGCCCGAGGAACGCCTTCGTCGCCGGCTTCGTCGGCGAGCCGCCGATCAACTTCTTCGATTGCCGCGTGGTGGCCGGCAATGGCGGCTGGCAGATCGAGTTCGAGGGGCGCAAGCTGGCGCTGCCGGAGCGTCTCCATGCGGCGGCGCAGGGCATCGGTGACGGCGGCCTTGCCGCCATCCGCCCGCATTTCCTCTCCATCGGCGGCGACAGCCCGCTGCGCGTCGACGGCAAGGTCTTCATCACGGAGGAATTGCAGGACCAGAACCTGATCTTCGTCGATGTCGGCGACACGCGCTTCACGCTCGTCGCCCATCCTTCGGTCACGCCGAAGCGCGGCGAGGCGGTGCCGGTCTCCATCGACCCGGAGCACCTTCTCCTCTTCCCGCGCTCGCAGGCCGGCAAGGTGGAGAGCATCGTCGCATGAGCTACGACCACATCGTCGTCGGCGGCGGCACGGCCGGATGCCTTGCCGCCGGCAAGCTCGCCGGCGAGCACGGCGCGCGCGTGCTGGTGCTGGAGGCGGGGCCGGACGACCGCAACCCGCTGATCCGCATGCCGGCCGGCTTCGTCAAGCTGCTCGGCGTCGAGAAATACATGTGGTTCTACAAATCCGTCGCGCAGGCCCGCCTCGGCGGGCGCACGCCCATCGTGCCGCAGGGCCGCGTGCTCGGCGGCGGCTCCTCGGTCAACGCCATGGTCTACATGCGGGGCCAGCCGGCCGACTATGACGGCTGGGCCGAGGAGATCGGCGACGATCAATGGTCCTACGATGCGCTGCTGCCCTATTTCACCGCCATGGAGGACAACGCGCGGCTGAACGACGACTATCACGGTGTCGGCGGGCCCTGGCAGGTGTCCGACCTCGAGCACATGTGCGAACTGTCGCGCGCCTTCGTGCTGGCCGCGCAGGGCATCGGCCTGCCGCATAACGGCGATTTCAACGGCCGCAGCCAGCGCGGCGTCGGGGCCTATCAGGTGACGACCCGCAACGGCCGGCGCTGCTCTGCGGTGGACGCCTTCCTGCGTCCCGCCATGAAGACCGGCCGGCTCGACGTCAGGACCTCCTGCCTCGTCCATTCGATCATCATCGAGAACGGCCGTGCGGTCGGCGTCCGGTATTCCGAGGGCGACGGCCGCGCCGTGACGGAAGCCCGCTGCGACGGTGAGGTGCTGCTCGCGGCCGGCGCCATCGCGACGCCGAAGCTTTTGATGCTCTCCGGCATCGGCCCGGCGGATCACCTGAAGGCGCATGGCATTCCGGTCCGCGTCGATCTTGCCGGCGTCGGGGCCAATCTTCAGGACCACACGGAAACGCCGGTCGTCGCCCTCTGCAACGGCCCCTACGGCTATTATGGCCATGACCGGGGCTGGAAGCAGATGCGCAACGGCCTCGAATATCTCCTCAACCGCACCGGCCCGGTGACGTCCAACGGCGTTGAGGCCGGCGCCTTCTTCGATCCGGACGATCTTTCCGGCATTCCGAAGGTCCAGCAATTCTGCGTGCCGACGGTCTATCTCGACAAGGACCACACCGACCAGCAGGCGAGCCACGGCCTGACGCTGAATTCCTGCGTCGCAAAGCCCCGTTCGCGCGGTTCCGTGCAGCTTGCCTCCGCCGATCCGAAGGACCAGCCGCTGGTCGATCCGAATTATCTCGCCGATCCCGAGGATCTGCGCCTTTCCATCGGCGGCATACGCCGCGCCCGCGAGATCCTCCAGCAGGAGCCGCTGCGCGCGATGATCGCCCGCGAGATCTTCCCCGGCCCGGACAAGGTGTCGGATGCGGACCTTGCCGAGCATGCGAAGCGCTTCGTCAAGACCGTCTACCACCCCGTCGGCACCTGCCGCATGGCCCGCGAGGGCGATGCGGGCGGCGTGCTCGGGGCCGACATGCGGGTGCGCGGCGTTGCGGGCCTGCGCGTCATCGACGCCTCCGCCGTCCCCACCATCATTTCCGGCAACACCAATGCCGCCGTGCTGGTCGTCGCCGACAAGGCGGTGGAGTTCATCACCGGCGGCACGCGCCGTCCGCCTGCCGGCATCGCCCCGGCTATGGGGCGGCCGGCGGCCAACGCATTTCAGGAGGCATGACATGAAGGCTATCGTTCTTCCGGGACCCGGTGCGCGGCTCGACGACGTGGTGCCGGCCGACCTGCCGGTGCCCGAGCCCGGCCCGGGCCAGTTGCGCCTCAGGGTCCTCGCGGTTTCCGTCAATCCGGTCGACTGGAAGCTGGCGATCGATCACAAGCCGGAATGGACCTATCCGCATGTGCTCGGGCTCGATGCCGCGGGCGTTATCGATGCGGTCGGGCCGGATGTGGAGGGCTGGGCCGTCGGCGAGCCGGTGGTCGTGCATAACAATCTCTGGAAGCCCGGCGTCTTTGCCGAATATTGCCTCGCGCCGGCCCACGCCACCTCGCGCCTGCCGGCCGGCGTGCGCTTCACCGATGCCGCGGCCGTGCCCTGCGCGGGCTACACCGCCTATCAGGGGCTGTTCCGCAAGGCCCGGCTGGAGGCCGGCCAGACCATTCTCGTGCAGGGTGCGAATGGCGGCGTCGGCGGCTTTGCCACCCAGCTTGCCCATCAGGCCGGGGCGAAGGTCATCGCGCTGACGCGGCCGGAGCATTTCGATGCCGTGCGCACCTTCGGTGCCGACGTGGTCCTCGACTATCGCGACCCGAATCTCGTGCAGAAGGTGCGGGGCGAGACGGAGGGCGGCTATGGCGTCGATGTCATGCTGGAGGTGGTCAATCCCGGCGATGCGCGCAAGTCGCTCGCCTTCGTGCATTACAACGGCCATCTCGTCTCGGTCGATCCGCTGCCGGTGATGACCGACGTGGCGTCCTATACCTATGCCGCCTCGATCCATGAAGTCGGCCTCGGCGGGGCGTATTTCGCCGGGCACGTGCCGACCCAGCGGGATTTTGCCCGCATGGGCGACGATCTGATGGCCCGGCTTGCGGCCGGCAGGCTCGATCCGATGGTCGAGGAGATCGTGACGCTCGGCGGCATTCCGGATGCGCTGCGGCGGCTGAAGCGTCGCGAGGTGACGGGCAAGATCGTCGCCCGGATCGCGCCGGACCCCTGAACGAGAAGACAAGACGGGAGGAACACCATGTCCAGGAACACGCATTATATCGATGGCCGCTTTGTCGAGGACACATCCTCCGACCGCATCGCCGTCTACAATCCGGCGACCGAAGAGCAGATCGCCGAGATCCCCGATGCCTCGGGCGCGGTCGTCGACGCCGCGGTCGATGCCGCGCGCAAGGCGCAGCCCGCCTGGGCCGAGCTGCCGCCCATCGAGCGGGCCGGCTATGTCAGGGCGATTGCCGAGAAGATCCGCGGCAAGGCCGATCTTCTTGCCGAGACCATCTCGCGCGAGCAGGGCAAGATCCTGTCGCTCGCAAAGGGCGAGGTGCTCGGCATGGCCGGGCTGATGGACTACATGGCCGAATGGGCACGGCGCATCGAGGGCGAGATCATCGCCAGCGACCGCAAGGGCGAAACCATCTATCTCAACCGCGTGCCGATCGGCGTCGTCGCCGGCATCCTGCCGTGGAACTTCCCCTTCTACCTGATCGGCCGCAAGCTCGCCCCGGCGCTCGTCGCCGGCAACACCATCGTCGTCAAGCCGAGCGAGGAGACGCCGCTCAACGCCTTCCTCTTCGCCGAGATCGCGGACGAGGTCGGCCTGCCAAAGGGCGTGTTCAACATGGTCTCGGGCCGCGGCCGCACCACGGGCGCCGCGCTTTCCGGGCACACCGGCATCGACCTCGTCAGCTTCACCGGCAGCGTGCCGACGGGCGTCGCCATCATGGAGGCGGCGGCGAAGAACCTGACGCGCGTCAACCTGGAGCTCGGCGGCAAGGCGCCGGCCATCGTGCTGAAGGATGCCGACCTCGATCTCGCGGTGGAGGCGATCACCGCCTCGCGCATCGTCAATACCGGGCAGGTCTGCAATTGCGCCGAGCGCATCTTCGTCGAGCGCCAGGTGGCGGACGACTTCACGGAACGCTTCGTCAAGCGCATGGCGGCCGTCTCCTATGGCGATCCCATCGCCGAGCGAAATGTCGACATGGGGCCGCTCGTCAACGCGGTGCAGCTCGGCAAGGTCGAGGCCATGGTCGAGCGGGCGAAGGCGGCGGGGGCGTCGGTCGCGCTCGGCGGCCAGCGGGCGGAGCGCAATCGCGGCCACCACTACGAGCCGACCGTGCTGACCGGCTGCACGCCGGACATGGAGATCATGCGCAAGGAGATCTTCGGCCCCGTCGCACCCATCGCCGTGGTCGAGGACGCGGACGAGGCGGTGTACCACGCCAACGACACCGAATACGGCCTGACGTCCTCGCTCTACACGCAGGACCTCAACAAGGCGATGCGCGTCACGCGGCGGCTGCAATTCGGCGAGACCTATATCAACCGGGAGAACGGCGAAGCCTATCAGGGCTTCCATGCCGGCCGCAAGAAATCCGGCATCGGCGGGGCGGACGGCAAGCACGGCTTCTACGAATATATGGAGACCCAGGCCGTCTATATCCAGCACGGCTGAGGCGAGTGACGGACCGGCGGAAACGTCCGGCCAGAAAGGACCAGCATGTATCTTGAGAAATTCGGCCTGTCCGGCCGCGTGGCCGTGGTCACCGGGGCCGGGCAGGGCATCGGGCTCGCCTCAGCCGAGGCGCTGTGCGAGGCGGGCGCGGCGGTCGTCCTGACCGATATCAGCATGGAGCGGGCGGAGGCCGGGCGCGCGGCGCTGGCGGCGAAGGGCTACACCGCCGAGGCCGCCGTGATCGACATCGGCGACAGCGCCTCGATCAACGCGGTGGCCGACCGGCTGGCGGCAAGCGGCAGGACGGCCGACATCCTCGTTGCCAATGCCGGCATCGCCCATGCGGGCGTTCCGGCGGAAGACCTGTCGGACGCCGACTGGGAGCGCATGATCGGAATCAATCTCAGCGGCGCCTTCCGCTCCTGCCGCGCCTTCGGCAAGCACATGCTCGCCAAGGGCGGCGGCTCGATCGTCACCATCGGCTCCATGTCGGGCAGCATCGTCAACCGGCCGCAGCAGCAGGTGCACTACAATGCGGCCAAGGCGGGCGTGCACCACCTGACCCGCTCGCTCGCCGCCGAATGGGCGACGCGCGGCGTCAGGGTCAATTCCGTCGCGCCGACCTATATCGACACGCCGCTGCTCACCTTCGCGAAGGAGGACAAGCCGATGTACGAGGAATGGCTGGACATGACGCCGATGCACCGGCTCGGCCAGCCCGCCGAAATCGCCTCCATCGTGCTCTTCCTCGCCTCGGACGCCTCGAGCCTGATGACCGGATCCATCGTCTCGGCCGATGCCGGCTATACCTGCTGGTAGAAACGCCATGCCGCCCGCCTCGGCTTTCCGGGCGGGCGGTATTCGCGGCAGGGCGGAAAGTGACCTTTCTCCGCCGCCGCCGTCCGGATGTCATTTAGGCGCTTGAATTATGCGCCTGACATGTTATCCGTACAACATGATAAGTTTGGATCGCACGTGCCGGCAAGGTTGCCGCGCCGCGCGATCCGGCACTGTTTTGCGACCATCTTCTCAAGGCTGGATTGATCGCCGCGAAGCATTCCCGTGCAACGGGTATTTTGTAGCTTAACTACATTACGGCGTGCTTCGCTTTGCCGGATTGGCGCGAGCGCATAGTCGATTCATTCTGTTTTTTCTGAAATTTGGCAGAATCGTTTCAAAAAATAATCTGCCGCCAATCGTAAAAATGTAGTTGAATTACTGAAATGCTTTGTCTAGCATCCCTGCTGCGTGAGGTGTGGGAGCGCCGACCGGCCAGCCGCTGCGCGCATTGGAGGCGTTTTTCGATAGGGAGGGGAGCTATGTTCAAAAAGCTCGTGAAAGCATCGTTGTTTGCCGCTGCCGCCACGGTCGCGCTCTGGCCGGCCATGGTTGCCGCGCCGGCTGCCGCGCAGGACGGCGATAATATCGACATCACCATCGGCTGGGTGCCGCCGGACATCACGGGCGTCTTCAAGACGGCCACGAACTTCTTCGAGCTGGCCGCCGCCGACGCCAACAAGAACGGCTTCAACGTCAAGGTCCTGACCAAGTCGCCGACCAGCCCGACGGCCTTCGCCGAGCAGGTCAGCATCATCGAGGACATGATCCAGCGCAAGGTCGACCTGATCGCCGTCTCGCCGGCCGAGGTCGCCACCGTCAAGCCGGCGCTCATCCGCGCCACGGAAGCCGGCATTCCGGTCGTCATCGTCAACCTGCTCGAGCCGATCGATGGCGTGAACGTCTCGTCCTATATCGGCTTCGACAACACGCAGGGCGCGGAAGTCTCCGCCTATGCGGTCGCCGACTATTTCGGCGGTCCGGGCGTGCTCGGCTCCGGCGACAAGGTCGACGTCCAGCCCGACACCTATCTCGACCTGAAGTTCTGGCAGGGTCTCGCCGCGAAACTCTCCGACGAGGACAAGGCCAAGATCAAGGCGCGCGGCGCCATCATCGAGGGCGTTGCCGGCGGCTTCTTCTCGACGGCCCGCCTCAACGGCTTCCGCGAAGTGCTCAAGCAGTTCCCGGGCATCGAGATCGTCGGCGGCACCTGCGCCGGTGACTGGAACCGCGAGAAGGGCACGCGCTGCGCCGAGGACATCCTGCAGGCCAATCCCGACAACCTCGACTTCATCTGGGCGGCGTCCAACGAAATGGGCCTCGGCGCGATGCTCGTCGCCGGTTCGCAGGGCCGTCTCGAAACCACCAAGGACGGCGCCAATATCGGCGACAAGAAGGTCGCGATCTTCACCAACGACGTGACGCCGGAATCGGTCGACCGCATCGCCGAGGGCAAGATGATCGCCGAAACCACCCACGGCTTTGCCGACTGGGGCTGGTTCGGCACCAAGTTCGCGGTGGAGCTCGCCTGCGGCCTCGAAGTGCCGAAGACCTTCGATATCCGTCCGCGCACCGTCTACGAGACGAACGCGCGCAACTTCTATCCGGAACCGAAGCTGGAAGCGATCGACTGGAAGACCATCCGGGCGAACTGCAAGAAGGCCAACTGAGTTTCTCCCAGGACCGCGGGGTGTCGTCTTTTCGAAGGCGCGCCCCGCGTCTTGCTTGTCCGCGCGCGGACGGGCGAAGAACGAAGGGGCGCCTGCGCGCCCGTGCGGAACGGTAATTGTAGGGCATGGACCAGCACGAAATCCTCTTGAAGCTCGAGAATATCGAGAAACGCTTTCCCGGCGTCATCGCCCTGAAATCCATCTCGCTCGACGTGCGCGCCGGCGAGGTGCAGGTGCTTCTCGGCGAGAACGGCGCGGGCAAATCCACGCTGATGAAGATCCTTGCCGGCGAGCATGCGCCGACCGGCGGCGAGATCGTGGTGGGCGGCCGCCAGGTTTCCGCGCTGACGCCGACGCTTGCCACGGAACTCGGCATCGGCCTCGTCCATCAGGAGCTGAGCCTCGTGCCGGCGCTGAGCGTGACGGAGAACATCTTCCTCGGCCGCATGCCGCGCGGCGCCTTCGGCAAGATCGACTGGGCCAGGGCCCATGAGGCCGCGCGCCATGCGCTGGAGGCGCTCGGCGTCTCCATCGACCCGACGGCCGAGGTGCGCACGCTCGAGGTCGCCGAGCAGCAGCTCATCGAAATCACCCGCGTCCTGGAGCGCGGCCCGCGCATCCTCCTCCTCGACGAGCCCACCTCGGCGCTCTCGGACAGCGAGCGCAGCCGCCTCTTCGACGTCATCCGCCGCCTCAAGCAGCGCGGGCACGGCATCATCTACATCTCGCATCATCTCTCGGAAATCCCGATGATCGCCGACCGCGTCACGGTGCTGCGCGACGGCGTGGTCGTCGAGACGCTGCCGGCCGAGAAGGCGGACGAGGAGACGGTCATCGGCCTGATGGTCGGCCGCAGGCTTGAGGAGCAGTTCCCCAAGGAGACGGTGGAACTGGGCGCGCCGATGCTGGCGGTGGAGAACCTCGCCTCCGGCCGCACGCTGAAGGACCTTTCCTTCACCCTGCGCCGCGGCGAGATTCTCGGTATTTACGGCCTGATGGGCGCGGGACAGGCGGAAATCGCCAGCGCGCTTTTCGGTCTTCAGCCGGTCAAGGCCGGTTCGATCGCGGTGGAGGGCAAGCGCGCCGATTTCCGGCATTCGTCCGATGCCATTGCGGCCGGGCTGGGCCTGATTTCCCGTGACCGCCGCCAGAGCCTCGTGCCGATGCAGCCGGTCGGGCCTAACCTCAGCCTGTCCTGGCTTTCCGGCAAGTCGCTGCTGTCGCGGCTCGATCTTGCCCGCGAGCGGGAGGAGGGCAGGCGCTACATTTCGGACCTGCGCATCCGCCCGGCCTCCACCACGCACAAGCTCTTCTTCTTCAGCGGCGGCAACCAGCAGAAGGTCATCCTGGCGCGCTGGATGTCGAGCGGCGCGAAGATCCTGATCTTCGACGAGCCGACCCGCGGCATCGACGTCGGCGCCAAGGCGGAGGTCTTCGCCGTCATGAGCCGGCTGGTCTGCGAGGGCGCGTCGATCCTGATGATCTCCTCGGAACTCAACGAACTCATCGGCATGGCGGACCGCGTGCTCGTCATGCGCGGCGGCCGCCTCTCCGCGGAGCTGCCGCGCGAGGAGATATCGCAGCAGAATCTGCTGCGATACGCGAGCTAGTCAAGACAAGTGACAGGGCAGTTCCGCCGTCCGGAGCAGGAGGCGGCAGGGCCCAAGGGAGTGGGAAGCATATGAGCACGGAAAAGAACCCGGACGCAGCCGTCAGCGCGTCCGATGCGCGCAAGGCGAAGATCAAGGGCATCGTCTTCCAGGCGGGGCCGCTGATCGCCCTCGTCCTGCTGATGGCCTATCTCGCCTTCGCCACGTCGAACTTCCTGACCCTCGACAACCTCTCCAACGTGGCGCGACAGTCCGCCTTCGTCGCCATCCTGGCGGTGGGGCAGACCTTCGTCATCCTCACGGGCGGCATCGACCTTTCGGTGGCGGCCATCGCGGCGCTTGCCGCCTCGATCACGGCCGTGCTGCTCACCCAGCCGCTGGTGCTGTTCGGCGTCGATTTCGGCTTCGTGCCGCCGCCGATCGCGATCCTGATCGGCCTTGCCATCGGCATCGTCGCCGGCGCGCTCAACGGCTGGCTCATCTCCAAATTCAAGATCCCGGATTTCATCGCCACGCTCGGCACGATGACGGCGTTCCGCGGCGCGGCGCTGCTGGTTACCGATGGCCTGCCGGTTCCCTCCTTCAATGCCGGCCGGCAGCTTCCCGACAGCCTGCTCTGGGTCGGCGGCGGCCAGCTTTTCGGTCTGCCGGTCAGCGCGATCATCGCGCTGCTCTGCGCGGTCGCCGGCTGGTATGTGCTGCGCTACACGGCGCTGGGCCGTGCGATCTATGCCGTCGGCGGCAACCGCGCCGCGGCCCATTCCTCGGGCATCAGCATTTCCCGCACCAAGATCATGACCTATGCGATCTCCGGCCTGCTGGCCGCCATCGCCGGCATCATCCTGGTCGGCCGCCTCAACTCCGCCAACGCGCTGATGGCGGAAGGCGAGGAGCTGCGCTCCATCGCCTCCGTCGTCATCGGCGGCACCAATCTTTTCGGCGGCGAGGGCGGCGTCTGGGGCTCGATCATCGGTGCGGCCATCATCGGCGTGCTCGGCAACGGCCTCAACCTGCTCGATGTCAGCCCATTCTGGCAGCGCATCGCACAGGGCGTCGTCATCGTGGTCGTGGTAATCTTCGACCAGTGGCGCCGCCGCAGCATGACGAAGGTTTGAGGAGAAACGGGATGAAGAACAAGCTTGGCCTGCACGCCAATGTCTGGGTGCGCGACTGGGGCCGCGAGGAATGCGTGCTCGCGGTCAACAAGACCGCCGAACTCGGCTTCGACATCATCGAGATCTCCGCGCCCAATCCGAAGGCGCTGGACATCGCTTTCACTGCGGCCGAGCTGCGCAAGGCCGGCATTTCCGCCAACCTGTCGCTCGGCCTCGATGCCGCAAGCGACATATCGAGCGGCGATCCGGCCCGCGTGAAGGCGGGCGAAGTCCGGCTGCGCGAGGTCATCGCCGCCGCCGCCGAGCTCGGCTCCAGCCATGTCTGCGGCATCCTCTATTCGGCCTTCCAGAAATATCCCGAGCCGCCGACCGCGGCCGGCATTGCTGGAGCGGTCGAGGTTCTTCGCCGGATCGGCGAGGAGGCGGGCCGCCACGGCATCACGCTCGGCCTCGAAGTCGTCAACCGCTACGAGACCAACGTGCTCAACACGGCAGGGCAGGGCGTCGAGTTCTGCAAGCGGGTCGGCCTTCCCAATGTGAAGGTCCATCTCGACTCCTACCACATGAACATCGAGGAGGCGGACATGGAGATGGCGCTCGTCGATACGGGCGCCCATCTCGGCTATTTCCATATCGGGGAATCGAACCGCGGCTATCTCGGCGCCGGTTCCGTCGATTTCGGCCGTATCTTCAACGGTCTCGCGCGGATCGGCTACGACGGGCCGATCGTTTTCGAATCCTTCTCGTCCGCAGTGGTCGGGCAGCCCCTTTGCGGCATCCTCGGCATCTGGCGCAATCTCTGGGAAGACGGAGAGGACCTCGCGCGCCACGCAAAGACCTTCATCGAAGCCAAGCTCAAGTCCGCTGGCGAAGTCGGGCGCGAAGCCAGTCGTTCCGCCCTGCCTTGAGGGCGGTCGGTGCGCCCATCCGGGCGCACCTGTCGCTTAGACCCCTTCCGCCGGAGCAGTAGGGGCGGGTGGGCGGCTTACCAGCCGCCCTCGATGCGGCGGTCGTCGGCGGGACCGCCGAGGTCGAAGACGATGAGCTTGTTCTCGGTGAAGCTGTCGAGGAACCATTGCGACAGCTCGCGGCCGACGCCGGACTTGCCCGCGCCGCCGAAGGGGGCGAGCTGGTCCCAGTAGTTCGAGGTCTCGTTCACGTTGACCGCGCCGTGCGGCAGGGCCTCGGCGACGCGCCAGGCCTTGGACATATCCTGCGTCCACAGCGAGGCGACGAGGCCGAGCTCGGATTCGTTGGCGATCTCGATGGCCTCCTCGTCGGAAGCGACCTTCAGCACCAGCGCCAGCGGCGAGAAGGATTCGCCCTTGCCGCGGATCATCTTCCTGTCGAGGCCGGTGACGATGGTGGCGGGGTAGTAGAGCCCCTGTTCCGGGCCGAACTGCTCGATGGTCGCGCCGGCTTCGCGCAGGTCCGCCACATGCTGGCGGGCGCGTTCGAGGACGGCGGGATTGCAGAGCGGCCCCATGTCGTTGCCGGCATCGGCGGGGTCGCCGATCTTCAGGGCGGCCGTGGCGGCGCGGAACTTCGCCAGGAATTCGTCATAGACCTTTTCGTGCACGAAGAGCCGTTCCGACGAGGTGCAGACCTGGCCGGAATAGTAGAAGGCGCCAGTGATCGCCCCTTCCACGGCGCGATCGATATCAGCGTCCTCCAGCACGATCTGCGGCCCGTCACCGCCGAGCTCCAGCAGCATGGGGCGCAGCGGATTGACCCGCGCGATCTCCTCGCCGACCCTGTTGGAGCCGGTGAAGAAGATGCCCTTGACGTCGGCATGGCGCACCAGATGCGCGCCGACATCGCCAAAACCCTGCACCATGTTGAGGACACCCGGCGGGAAGCCCGCTTCCTCGAAGAGCTCGGCGACCATGGCGCATGAGACCGGGCCATATTCCGTCGGCTTCCAGACTACCGTGTTGCCGGCGGCAACGGCGTGGGCAAGGGCGATGGAGGAGATGTCGGTCGGGAAATTGAAGGGCGTGATGACGCCGATGACGCCGAGCGGGCGGTGGCCGAGCACGAGGCGCTTGTTCGTCGTCTTCTCCTGCGTGGAGGGCAGGGTCATGCCGCGGTAGCGCAGAATCTCCTCCGCCGCCTTGCCCCAGGCGGGGCCGGAATATTCGAAGGTCTCCTCGCGGGCGGCGAGGATCGGCTTGCCTACCTCCTTGGTGACCATCTGGGCCATCGCCTCGGCGCGGTCGCGGAAGAGGCGCTGCATGTTGCGCAGGATTTTCGCGCGCACCTGTACCGAGGTCTTCGACCAGTCGGTAAAGGCGTCCTTCGCCGCCGCGACGGCGCGGTCGACATCGGAGGGCGCGCAGCGGCCGATGTCGTGCAGGCGCTTGCCGGTATGGGGATCGTTCGCGGCGAAGGTGCCGCCGGAGCCCGGCTCCCACCGGCCGCCGATCAGCGCGCCGTTCAGGAGCCTTCTGTCGAACTGCATGCCGAATTCATTGCTATGGACGGTCATCTGGTTCCTCCCCATGGCCATCGTGCAGGCAGGAACGCCCGCCTCCCTGTGATCGAAGGTAGGCCCGGGGCGGGATGAACGTCAACTATTTTTGACGGAATGTTTTATTTATTTGACGCTCAGAGCATCGGCGGCGTCACGGCGCAGACGACGACGACCGGCGTGTCGCCGGCATTGCGGATGCGGTAGGGCACGCCGGAAAAGAGCTGGTAGCCGCCGCCGGCGCCGATCGTGTGCGCCTTGCCGCCGATCTCCAGCTCGATGGTCCCTTCCACCACCAGCGCGGCGGTTTCGCCGTCGTGCACGATGAGATCCTCGCCCGTTCCCGCGTTGGGGGCGTAGTGCTCCAGGAACATCTGAAGGCGCTTGTCGCGGCGTTGCGAGGCAAGGCAGCGCATGTCGGCCTCGCCGCGTGTGATGACGGTGAGGTCTTCCGGCGCGGCGATCAGCACGTCCTCCTCGGCCGGCGGAATGGCGAAGAAATCCGCAAGGCTCATCGGCAGGGCCCGCAGGATCTTGTGCAGCGAGACGACCGAAGGCGCGTGCGCATCCTGCTCGATCAGCGAGATGCTGGCATTCGTCACGCCCGCACGCTTGGCAAGCTCCCGCTGAGAGACGCCGAAGGCTTCGCGCACCATCTTCAGCCGCTGGCCGATCTTCAGGTCGCCCTGCATGTCCTGCAAGGGGGCGGCGGCGATGGCCGGCGCCTTCGGGGTCGAGGTCTTGGGTTTGCGGCTCACGAACGGAATCTCCCGGTCGGCAGGGTGTTTTCCTCCGAGTTATAGGTTTTCCGCCGGAAATCAAGGCGTTGTGGATGCGGCCGGCGCTCGCCTCGCGCGAGCGCCGGCCCGGGTCTCAGTAGCGGCCCTTGCCGGCCGGCTTCACCACGAGAAGCGTGATCAGCGCATAGACCACGCCGCCGACCACCGCCGTCGGCAGGGCGGCCGTCAGGTAGTCGTAGGGCCAGCGGCTTTCATAGGTGATCGGGTTCAAGAGGTAGAGATAGGTGCAGAAGCCCGCGGCCATGGCGATCAGCGAGGCCGGGTTGAAGCCGCTCCAGAAGCGATAGGCGCTGTCCGGCCTGTCCTCGAAGAGGCCGCGCACGTCGATCCGCCGCTTGCGCAGGAGATAGTAGTCGACGATCTGGATGCCGCAGAGCGGGGCGAAGCCGAGGCCGATGAAGGCGATGAAGGTGCCGAAATTCGCGAAGAACAGGTCCGGGATCAGCAGCCCCACCACGCCCACCGGGGCGATGGAAATGAGCAGCAGCATCGGCCAGCTCAGCTTCTGGAGCGCCGGGAAATGCCTGAGCCCAATCGAGGAGGAATAGACCCCCGCGACCGCCGTGCCGAGATTTGCCGCGGCGACGAAGAGCAGCGCGATCACGCCATAGGTCGGCCCGCCCACCGTGCGCATCCATTCGGCCGGGTCGGAGACCTGGAGCACGAGGATGCCGGCGATGCCGATGGCCGAGAGCAGCGGCACGGGAAGGCCCATGCCTACCATGATCGGGGCGGCCGCCCGCCGTCCGTTCGGGGCCATGCGCACCATGGCGCCGATATAGGGCCACCAGGAGAGGAGCGAGATGATGCCGATCTCGACGCCCGTCGTGTAGTTCCAGTGCGCGTCGGTCGCGGCATAGGCGGGCACGGCCGCCGACAGGTCCTCCCAGCGCTGCGTGACGAGGATGTAGAGCATCCAGAAGCCGACGAAGACATGGGCGACGAGGATCTTCGCGATCCTGTCGACGCCGGAGGAGCCCTTGAGCAGGAAGAGGAACACCAGCCCGGCGGCCAGCAGTACCGTCGCCTGCACGAGGAAGTTATGGCTGTCCTCGCCGATCCAGCCGAGCGCCAGCAGCAATTGCCGTGTCGACTTGGCGAAGAAGATGAGGAGCAGCGAGTTCCAGCCGACGATGGAGACGAATTGCATGGCGGCGGGAATGATCCAGCCGCGCGAGCCGAATTGTGGCTTGGACGAGGCGATGGAATCGACGCCGAAGCGGATGGCGACCGGCACGGCCGCCAGCGCCACGATGAGCATGCCGATCATGCTGCCGGCGAGGAGGGCGAAGAAGCCTTCCTTGAAGCTGAGATAATAGCCGACATATTCGCCGATGATGTAGCACCAAGTCGCGGCGGCGGCCGTGGCGAGCGAGATGCCGAGTTGCCAGGGGCCCCAGATCCGCTCCTGCGGCAGGAGCGGCCAGGCGCTCTTGTCGGCCTCGATGAGGATTTCGTCCTGTACGCTCATGCCATCCTCCCGATCAGAAGGGCGAGGATCGGCAGCAGAACGCCGAGCCCGATCAGCGCGGCCCAGGCCATGCCGTCGAAATCCTCTCCCTGGTTGCGCGGGTCCTCCAGTAGCCGGAGCCGACGCTCCAGCTCCGGTTGCAGCCTCTCCTCAGCCATGCCGTGTCCTCCCTGATATGGCGTTCGTTGCATGCGGCCCGAAGTTCCCCTTCCGGGCCTTGATTGTTATCCGGCCAGCCGCTCCCCCTTCGGGTCGTACCAGGGGCGAAGCTGCAGGCGGATCGGATGGCGCCGCCAGGCGATCTCGGCCTCCCAGGTGCCGGAGGCGAGCCAGTCCGGCGTCACGCCGCCGGGGCAGGTGACGTAACCCATGCCGAGCGAGGCCCCGAGGCGGTGGCCGTAGGCGCCCGTCGTGACGGAGCCGACGATCTCGCCGTTCCTCAGCAGCGGTTCGTTGTGATAGAGATGCGGCGGCTCACCCTCGGCCTCGATGCGGATCTGCACGAGGCGGCGGTCGGGCGTTCCGGCTTCCTTCTGGCGCAACAGCGCGTCGCGGCCGATGAAGCCGCCGGCCTTGTCGAGGGCGACGGCGAAGCCGAGGCCGGCCTGCAAGGGGCTGTCCTCCTCGCCGATGTCGTGGCCCCAGTGACGGTAGCCCTTTTCCATGCGCAGCGAATTGATGGCGAAATAGCCGCCCATCCTGAGGCCGAGCCCTTCGCCAGCTTCAATCAGCTTCTCCAGCACATGGCCGGCGAATTCCGCCGGCATGTAGAGCTCCCAGCCGAGCTCGCCGACATAGGTGAGGCGACTTGCCCGCACGCGGGCATAGCCGAGGTCGATCTCCCGGCTGGTGCCGAAGGGGAAGGCCTCGTTGGAGAAATCGGCCGGCGACAGGCGCTCGAGCAGCGCGCGGGACTTCGGCCCCATCAACGCCAGCATCGGCAGGCCCGAGGTGATGTCCTGCACATGGACGCGCGCGCCTTCCGGCAGGTGCCGGTGCAGCCAGGCGAGGTCGCGGCGCTGCGAGACGGCGATGGTCACGACCATGAACTCGGTCTCGGCAAGCCGGGTGATGGTCACGTCCGCCTCGATGCCGCCTTCCTTGTTCAGCCATTGCGTATAGACGACCTTGCCGACGGGAACGTCGATCTGGCCGGCCGAGACACGGTTGAGCGCCGCGCAGGCGTCCGGCCCGCTGACGAGGTATTTGATGAAGCAGGAATGGTCGAACAGCGTGACGTTCTCCGCCGTGTTGCGGCATTCCTCGCCGACCGCGTCGAACCACGAGGGGCGGCCGTAGGAATATTGCACTTCGGGTGTCGTGCCCGGCGCGCCGAAGAAGCCCGGCCGTTCCCAGCCGGCCGCTTCCGTCATCCATGCCCCCGCGGCCGAAAGCCTGTCATGGAACGGGCTGCGGCGGATGCCGCGCGCCGTCTCGAACTGGCGGGCCGGCCAGTGCATGTCGAAGAGCAGGCCGAGCGTCTCGGTCGTGCGGTCCTCCAGATATTTGCGATTGCCCATGAAGGTCTGCATGCGGCGGATATCGACGTCCATCAGCTCGACCGGCGGGCGGCGGTCGCGGATCCAGTCGGCGAGCGCCTTGCCGACGCCGCCGGAGGAGAGGATGCCGACGGAGTTGAAGCCCGTCGCACAGAAGAGGCCGGGCACTTCCGGTGTCTCGCCGAGAAGGTAGCGGTCGTCGGGGGTGAAGCTTTCAGGGCCGTTGAAGAAGAGCTGGATGCCCGTGCGCTCCAGCACCGGCACGCGGCGGGTCGCCTGTTCCAGATAGGGCGCGATATGGTCGACGTCCTCCGGCAGGGTGCCGAAGCTGAAGTCCTCGGGAATGCCGGCCTGGCCCCAGGGCTTGGCGTTCGGTTCAAAGAAGCCGACGAGCAGCTTGCCGGCATCCTCCTTGTAATAGGTCCATTCGTCGCCGAGGAAGAGCACGGGCAGGTCGCGCGGCAGGCTCTCCACCTGTTCCGTTACGATGTAGAAATGCTCGGCGGCGTGCAGCGGGATCGTCACGCCCGCCTCGGCGGCGAGGTCGCGCGACCACATGCCGCCGCAGATGACGACGGTCCCGGCGCGGATCGGCCCCCGGTCGGTCATCACGCCGGCGGCCTTGCCGTTCTCGACGAGGATCTTCGTCACGGAAAGGTTCTCGAAGACCTTCGCACCGCGCATGCGCGCACCCCTGGCATAGGCCTGCGTCACGTCGATCGGGTTGACCTGCCCGTCATGCGGGAACCAGAAGCCGCCGACGATGCCGTCCGTGCTGATCGGCCCCCAGCGCTCCTTGATCTCGCCGGGCGTGACCGGCTCGACCGGCAGGCCGAAATTGCGGCCCATCGAGGCGCCGCGCGCCAGTTCCTCGTAGCGGGCCAGCGTATTGGCGACGCGCAGCGAGCCGTTGCGCTTGAAGCCGGTCGCCTGGCCCGTCTCGGCCTCCAGCGAGCCGAAGAGCTCGCCAGTATATTTGGCCAGCTCCGTCATGCGGCGCGTGGCGCGAAGCTGGGTCACGAGGCCGGCCGCGTGCCATGTCGTGCCGCTGGTGAGCTGCTTTCTTTCGCAGACCACCACATCCGTAATACCGATCTTCGTCAGGTGATAGGCAACAGAGCACCCCGCGACGCCGCCGCCAATGACGACGACGTCTGCCCGCTCCGGAATATCCGTCATTGTGTTTCCCCCGGCAGCGGCTCCACCCGCTGCATGTTTGGATTTCTTAACACTGTGTCATAGAAAATCAAACAGTCAATAGGGTTCGGAATGCTGCAGGGGGATGGTATCGGCAACCTGTAATTTTCCTGCATCCTCGTAGGTCGGTATCGCAAAGCCTGATAGAACGACGTATCCCGCCGCCAACCGGATGCAGCAGATCGCATGGCCGACCGTATCGGAAAACTCCCCTCCCTCAACGGCGTCCGCGTCTTCGAAGTCGTCGCGCGGCATCTGAATTTCCGGCTTGCGGCGGAGGAGCTCGGCGTCACGCAGGGCGCCGTCGCCCAGCAGATCCGGGGGCTGGAGGCCGAGCTCGGCCTCAAGCTGTTCGAGCGGCATCCGAGGACGCTTGCGATCACCGAGGCGGGGCGCAGCTATGTCGGCAGCGTCCGCCGTGCCCTGGAACTGATTTCCGAGGCGACGGAGACCTTGCGCCCGGAGCCGCAGCATCTCACCATCAGCGTGACGCCGACCTTCGCCTCGAAATGGCTGATCCCGCGCCTGCCGGACTTCACCGCCGCGCATCCGCATATCGACCTGCGCATTCTTGCCAGCGATCGCATTTCCAATTTCCAGACGGATGCGGTGGATCTTGCCGTGCGCTACGGCCGGCCGCCCTTCGGGCCGGGCCTCCAGGCGGATCTCCTGTTCGAGCAGGTCATCGTGGCGCTCGGCAGCCCGCTCCTGATCGAAAAGCTCGGCAGGCCCGAAGTGCCGGAAAACCTTGCCGCCTATGCGCTGCTGCACGATGCGCACAATTTCTGGCCGCGCTTCCTGGAGCAGGCGATGGGCAAGGCGGCGCCGGTTTCGGCGTCGAAGAATATCCGCTTCAACCAGACGGCGCTGGCGCTGGAGGCGGCGCGCGGCGGGCAGGGGCTGGCGCTCGCCAGCGAATTCCTCATCGGGGACGACGTCGCCGGCGGCCATCTGGTGCGGCTCTTCGAAACGCGGATGCGCGTCGGCGCCGATTTCTACGTCGTCGCGCCGCGCAAGCCGCGGCATCCCGCTTCCGTCGAAGCGGTCCGCGGCTGGCTCCTGAAGGAAAGTGCGAAGCATAGGACCGGAGCAGTCCCAAGCGACGGGCAGTAGATTTTCTACAGGAAGCGGCGCGTATTTCTGGTTGGTTCCGCCACGGGCGGCGTGGCAGGATGGTGGCACTCAACGGCTCACGAAAGGACAGTTCCATGGCAGGCGAGAAGGTCGCATTGATCACAGCCGGCGGCAGCGGCATGGGGGCGGAGGCCGCCCGGCGGCTGGCGGCGGACGGATTCAGGATCGGAGTGCTTTCCTCCTCCGGCAAGGGCGAGGCGCTGGCGGGCGAATTCGGCGGTTTCGGCGTCACCGGCTCCAACCAGTCGAACGACGACCTGAAGCGCCTTGTCGACGGCGCACTGGAGCGCTGGGGCCGTATCGACGTGCTCGTCAACAGCGCCGGCCACGGGCCGCGCAAACCGATCCTCGAGCTGACGGACGAGGACTGGCATGCAGGGATCGACGTCTACTTCCTCAATGCCGTGCGCCCGACGCGCCTCGTGGTGCCGATCATGCAGAAGCAGAAGTCCGGTGTCATCATCAACATCTCGACCGCCTGGGCCTTCGAGCCGAGCTCGATGTTCCCGACCTCGGCCGTCGCCCGTGCGGGCCTCGCCTCCTTCACGAAGATCTTCGCCGACACCTATGCGGGCGACAATATCCGCATGAACAACGTGCTGCCCGGCTGGATCGACAGCCTGCCGTCAACGGATGAGCGCCGCGACAGCGTGCCGATGAAGCGCTACGGCACCAGCAAGGAAGTCGCCGCGACGATCGCTTTCCTCGCCTCCGAGGGAGCGGCCTACATCACCGGACAGAACATCCGCGTCGATGGCGGCATCACGCGCGCCATCTGACCGGATCGCTTGAGATCAGGCGATTTGCCTGATCTCCCTAGAGGCGATGCCGGCGGGTACCCTCCGGGTCGAGGGTCATGCGATAGCCCGCCGTCTTCGGGGGCGCGGCTGACGGTGCGGTCGTGCGGGCGGTGCCGGAGAGATCGTCGAGGAAGGCGCGGCACCAGGCGAAGACGTCGTTTTCGCGCAGGGTCGCCATCATGCCCTGCCAGCGCTGGCGCCGCTCCTCGAGCGGCATGGCGAGGCCGCGCGCGATGGCCTCGGCCGTGCCTTCGACATCGTAGGGATTGACCAGAACGGCCTCCTTCAACTCCTGCGCAGCGCCGGCGAAGCGCGAGAGCAGGAGGACGCCGGGGTCTTCCTCGTTCTGGGCGGCGACATATTCCTTCGCCACCAGGTTCATGCCGTCGCGCAAGGGGGTCACCATTGCGAGCTTCGCCATGCGGTAGAGGCCGGCGAGGGCCGGGCGGCGAAGCGAGCGGTTGACATAGCGGATCGGCACCCAGTCCACGGTGCCGAGGGCACCGTTGACGCGGCCGGCCTGCTCGGCGACCGTGCGCTGCATCGCCTCGTATTCCGGAACCTCGGAGCGCGATTTCGGCGTGATCTGCAGCAGCGTCACGTGGCGCTGGCTGTCGGGATGGCGCGTCAGGAACGTCTCGAAGGCGTCGATGCGCTGGGTGATGCCCTTGGAGTAATCGAGCCGGTCGACGCCGATGATCAGCGCCTTGCCGTCGAGGCTCTGCAGCATGCGCCTGTGCAGCGTGGTTTCCGACGCGCGCCGCGCAATGCCGGCGAATTCGTCGGTCTCGATGCCGATCGGATAGGGCTTTGCGGTGAAGGCCTGTTCGCCGACCATGAACCGGGTTGTGCCCAGGCGCTTGCCGAGGCCCTGTCGTGCCAGGCAATCGGCGAAGTTCTCCCGATCATGAACGGTCTGGAAGCCGATCACGTCATATTCCGTCAGGCCCTTCAGCAGCTCCTCGTGCACGGGCATGGTCAGGAAGACGTCCGGCGCGGGCCAGGGAATATGCAGGAAGAAACCGATGCGGTTGCGCACGCCCTGCCGTCGCAGCTCCGCGGCGAGGGGGATTAGATGATAGTCGTGAACCCAGATGAGGTCGTCCTCCCGCAGCATCGGCAGGAGGCGGCTGGCGAAGAACCGGTTGACGCGGAAATAGCCCGCCATCTCGCGGCGCCCGTATTCGGCGAGATCCAGCCGGTAGTGGCAGATCGGCCAGAGCACGCGGTTGGCGAAGCCCTGGTAGTATTCCTCGACATCCTGCTGGGTGAGGTCGGTCAGGGCATATTCGATATTGCCCTCCTTCACGCTGGTCAGCGGTCCGATCTCGTCCTCGCCGCAGGAACGGCCGGACCAGCCGAGCCACAGGCCGCCGCGTGCTTCCAGCGCCGTCTTGAGTGCGACCGCCAAACCGCCGGCCGGGGCCGTGCCCCGCTTGTCAGGAACGGGAACGCGGTTCGAAACGACGATCAGACGGCTCATTCTCGGGGCACCAATTCTTTTGGGTGAAGGCGGCCGGTCCCGAAGGACGGGCCTTGCCATTTTTCATTGTGACGGAGGTGAAACACCTCACGGCGGGGAAAGGTTCCACGGTGAAACGGCAGGCGCCGCGATGGGCGTCTGCCGCTCCAGGGACCACTTCACGACAAGCGGGAAGTGCAGAACAAACTGCCGCCGCCCGACATTGTTCCGGCCGAAGAACGGGAAAATTGCGGGGCGGAACTTCCCGCAAGGGCTGGAGTTACCGCCGTCACGCGGTCTGGAGCCGCAATGGCAAAAGGCATTTTCATATGAGCGAGACGGTCCTCAGGCCTTCGGCGATTTCAACGGAAAAACCGGCGGAACGACCGGAAGAGAAGAAGGCGCCGCCGCTTCTCAAGCAGCTCGGCCCCGGCCTCATCACCGGCGCGGCCGACGACGATCCGAGCGGGATCGCCACCTATTCGCAGGCCGGGGCGCAGTTCGGCTTCAGCCTGCTCTGGACGATGCTCCTTTCCTATCCCCTGATGTGCGCCATCCAGATTGTCAGCGCGCGGATCGGGCGCGTCACGGGTTGCGGCCTCGCCGCCAATCTGCGGGGCATCTGGCCCCGGCCGGTCGTCTTCCTGCTGATCGTGCTGCTGTTTGCCGCCAATACGATCAATATCGGCGCCAATCTCGCCGCGATGGGGGCCTCGGCGGAACTTGCGACGGGTGTGCCGGGGCGGCCGCTGGCGATCGGCTTTGCCATCCTTTCCCTGCTGCTGCAGGTCTTCGTGTCCTACCATCGCTATGCGAGCTACCTGAAATGGCTGACCATGGTGCTGCTCTCCTATGTCGCGGTCCTCTTCGTCGTGAAGGTCGACTGGGGCGCGGCGGCCTATGGCCTGTTCGTGCCGACCATCGGCAAGGGCGGCGACAGCTTCACCGTGATCGTCGCGATCCTCGGCACGACGATCAGCCCCTATCTCTTCTTCTGGCAGACCAGCCAGGAGGTGGAGGAGATCGAGGAGCACGAGGATGCCCGGCCGCTGAAGCGCGCGCCGCGCCAGGCGAAGCGCGAATTAAAGCGCATCCGCCTCGACACCTTCGTCGGCATGGCCGTCTCCACGCTCGTCGCCGTGGCGATCATCATGAGCACCGCCGCCACGCTGCATGCGAGCGGCAAGACGGATATCGGCACGGCGGCGGATGTCGCCGAGGCTTTGCGGCCCATTGCCGGCGACTTCGCCTTCGTGCTGTTCAGCCTCGGCATCATCGGCACGGGCATGCTTTCCATTCCGGTGCTCGCCGGTTCGGCCGCCTATGGCGCCTCGGAATGCTGCGGCTGGGAATGCGGCCTCGACAACAAGCCGGGCCAGGCCGCCGGCTTCTATGCCGTCATCGCGGCGGCGACGCTCTTCGGGCTAGTCATGGAGTTCCTGCCGATCGACCCGATCAAGGCGCTTTTCTGGAGTGCTGTCATCAACGGCTTCGTCGCCGTTCCCATCATGGTGTCGATGATGATGGTCGTCAGCCGCAGCGCGCAGATGAAGCAGTTTACCGCTTCTCCGCTGCTTCTTGTGGTTGGCTGGGCGGCCACCGGGGTGATGGCGCTGGCCGCCGGCGCGATGCTGATCTTTCACTGATCCGCATCGCGTTGAACAAATTGTGTTTTGTCCGTCATCGCGGGAACAAAATTCGGTGCGGATTCGTTGCTATGCATAATCGCAGGGATTGCGTCCGGCGAGTGCAGGAGGGTTCCATGAGAACCACAGGCAGCGATGTTTTCGATCTCTTTTCCGAAACCTACGCAAGCAATGCGCGGGAAGAGATGAGCCTCCAGGAATATCTCCTGGCGTGCCGCGAGGACCGGAGCCTATACGCCACCGCCCCGGAGCGCATGGTGGCCGCCATCGGCGAGCCGCAGCTCATCGATACCAGCGCGGATGAGCGGCTCGGGCGGATCTTCGCCAACCGCACCATCAAGATCTATCCCTCCTTCTCCGATTTCTACGGCATGGAAGACACGGTCGAGCGGATCGTCGGCTACTTCCGCTATGCCGCGCAGGGGCTTGAGGAGCGCAAGCAGATTCTCTACCTGCTCGGCCCGGTCGGCGGCGGCAAGTCGTCGCTCGCCGAGCGCCTGAAGAAGCTGATGGAAGAGCAGCCCATCTATACGCTCGCCATCGACGGCAAGGTCAGCCCGGTCTTCGAATCGCCGCTCGGCCTCTTCAGCCGCGAGCGGATGGGTGATCTCCTCGAAGAAAAATACGGCATCGCCAAGCGCCGGCTCACCGGCCTCATCTCGCCTTGGGCGACGAAGCGGCTGGACGAGATCGACGGCGACATCTCGCGCTTCAGCGTCGTCAAGCTGATGCCCTCGCGCCTGCGCCAGATCGCCATCGCCAAGACGGAGCCCGGCGACGAGAACAACCAGGACGTCTCCGCGCTCGTCGGCAAGGTCGATATCCGGCAGCTGGAAAACTTCAGCCAGGCCGATCCCGACGCCTATTCCTACAGCGGCGGCCTCAACCGCACGACGCAGGGCCTCCTCGAATTCGTCGAGATGTTCAAGGCGCCGATCAAGGTGCTGCATCCGTTGCTGACGGCCACGCAGGAAGGCAGCTACAACGGCACGGAGAATTTCGGCGGCTTCCCCTATCAGGGCATCGTGCTGGCGCATTCGAACGAATCCGAATGGCTGCAATTCAAGCACAACAAGAACAACGAGGCTTTCCTCGACCGCATCCTCGTCGTGAAGGTGCCCTATTGCCTGCGGGTGACGGAAGAGCGACAGATCTACGAGAAGCTGCTCCGGGAAAGCGAGCTCGCGGACAGCCCCTGCGCGCCCGAGGTTCTCTCCAATCTAAGCCGCTTCACCGTCGCCACGCGCCTCGCGCCGCACGAGAATTCGCCGATCTATACCAAGATGCGCGTCTATGACGGCGAGAACCTCAAGGATACCGATCCCAAGGCGAAGTCGCTCCAGGAATACCGCGATGCCGCCGGCGTCGACGAGGGCATGACGGGCATCAGCACGCGCTTTGCCTTCAAGGTGCTGTCGGAGACCTTCAACTACGATACCAAGGAGGTGGCGGCCGATTCCGTCCATCTCATGTATATCCTGGAACAGGCGATCCGGCGCGAGCAGTTCCCCAAGGAAGTCGAGGCGCATTATCTCGATTTCATCCGCTCGGAACTGGCAGCCCGCTATGCCGAGTTCATCGGCCACGAGATCCAGAAGGCCTATCTCGAATCCTACAGCGAATACGGCCAGAACCTCTTCGACCGCTATATTGCCTATGCCGATGCCTGGCTGGAGGATCAGGACTTCAAGGATCCCGATACCGGGCAGATCCTCAACCGCGAAATCCTCGACAGCGAACTGTCGCAGATCGAGAAGCCCGCGGGCATCGCCAATCCGAAGGATTTCCGCAACGAGGTCGTCAAGTTCACCCTGCGCGCCCGCGCCCGCAACGGCGGGCGCAATCCCTCCTGGACGAGCTACGAGAAGCTGCGCGAGGTCATCGAGAAGCGCATGTTCGGCCAGGTGGAAGACCTTCTGCCGGTCATCAGCTTCGGCTCGAAGAAGGACAGCGCCACCGAGAAGCAGCACGCCGAATTCGTGCAGCGGATGACCGAGCGCGGCTATACCGTGCGCCAGGTCCGCCGGCTCGTCGACTGGTACATGCGCGTCAACAAGGCCGGCTGATGCCGGCCCCCCGGGGGTGAGCCATGCCGCATTTCATCGATCGCCGGCTCAATCCCAAGGACCGCAGCCTCGGCAATCGGCAGCGTTTCCTGAAAAGGGTGCATGACGAGCTGAAGCGGTCGATCCGCGACCAGGTGAAGACCGACCGGATCGCCGACGTGGATGCCGCCCATGGCGTGCCGGTGCCCCGGCGCGGCGCCGACGAACCGACGTTCCGGAATTCCCCCGCCAGCGGCCAGCGCGACTATGTGTTGCCCGGAAACGAAACCTTCTCGCCCGGCGATCGGCTGGGAAAGCCGGATGGCGGTGGCGGCGCGGGTGGCCGCGGCCCGGGGCGCGGCGAGAGCGACGACGAATTCCTGTTCGTCCTTTCTCGCGAGGAGGTGCTCGATCTCTTCTTCGAGGATCTGGAACTGCCCGACATGGTCAAGCTCAACCTCAAGGAAACGGTGACCTACAAGCCCCACCGCGTCGGCTTCACGACCAGCGGCACGCCGAGCAACATCAATGTCGGCCGCACCATGCGCAACAGCTTCGGCCGGCGCATCGCGCTTCGCCGGCCGAGCGAGAAGGAGTTCCTGACGCTCGCCGCCGAGATGGCCGCGCTGGAGGGCGAAGCCAATCCGACGCAGCAGCAGCGCCGCCGGCTGGCACTGGCGCGCGAGGAGATGGAAAGGCTGGAGCGGCGGCGCAAGCGCATCGCCTATGTCGACCCCGTCGACGTGCGCTTCAACCGCTTCGAGCGCCAGCCGATGCCGAATGCCAGCGCCGTGATGTTCTGCCTGATGGACGTCTCCGCCTCGATGGGCGAGCGCGAGAAGGACCTCGCCAAGCGGTTCTTCGTGCTGCTCCACCTCTTCCTCAAGCGCCGCTACGAGCGCATCGACATCGTCTTCATCCGCCACACCGACGAGGCGCGGGAGGTGGACGAGGAAACCTTCTTCTTCAGCCGCCAGAGCGGCGGCACGATCGTCTCGACCGCGCTGGAGGAGATGCAGCGCATCATCCTCGACCGCTATCCCTCCAACCTCTGGAACATCTATGCCGCGCAGGCCTCCGACGGCGACAATGCGGCGGGCGATTCCGAACGCTGCGCGCAGCTTCTGCGCGACGAGCTGATGAAGCTTTGCCAGTATTATGCCTATGTCGAGATCATCGACGAGCGGGAGAGCGAGATTTTCGGCTCGACCGACAACGGCACCTCGCTGTGGCGGGCCTATCGCACCGTCGACGGCGCGGCGCCGCATTTCCAGATGACGCGCATCGCCCGGCCGGCGGATATCTATCCGGTTTTCCGCAAGCTCTTCGCCCGCCAGCCGGTCCAGCTTCGTCGCTAGGGGGATCATATGGCAAGACGCGGCGCCTCTTCCCTGCTGTTCGACGGATCCGAATGGAGCTTTGCGACGCTCTCGCGCGCCTATGACGCCATCGAGGCCATAGCGCTCGGCGAGATGGGGCTCGACGTCTATCCCAACCAGATCGAGGTCATCTCCTCCGAGCAGATGCTCGACGCCTATTCCTCCGTCGGCATGCCGCTGATGTACCAGCACTGGTCCTTCGGCAAGCGCTTCGTCTTCGAGGACCATCTCTACCGCAAGGGGCGCCGGGGCCTCGCCTATGAGCTCGTCATCAATTCCAATCCCTGCATCACCTATCTGATGGAAGAGAACACGATGCCGATGCAGGCACTCGTCACCGCGCATGCCGCCTTCGGCCACAACCATTTCTTCAAGAACAACTATCTCTTCCGCCAGTGGACGGATGCCAGCTCCATCCTCGGCTACATGGATTTCGCCAAGAAATATGTCGCGCGCTGTGAGGAGCGGCACGGGACCGCCGCCGTGGAGGATATTCTCGATTCGGCCCATGCGCTGATGGATCAGGGCGTCTTCCACTATCGCCGCCCGCCGCGGCTTTCCTCCGAAAGGATCACCGAGCGGGCGCGCGAGCGGCTGGAATACGAGGAGCAGACCTATAGCGACCTCTGGCGCACCCTGCCCACGGCCGGCGGCAATGCCGATATGGAAGAGGCGGAGGAGGAGGCGCTGGAGCGCAAGAAGGCGCTGAACCTGCCGGAGGAGAACCTGCTCTATTTCCTCGAAAAGCACAGCCTGATCCTGGAGCCGTGGCAGCGGGAGCTGTTGCGCATCGTCCGCGTCATCGCGCAGTATTTCTATCCGCAGGCCCAGACCAAGGTGATGAATGAGGGATGCGCGACCTTCGTCCACTATTTCATCATCAACCGGCTCTTCGACCAGAAGAAGATGAGCGAGGGCGCCATGCTGGAGCTCTTGGCGAGCCACGCCAATGTGGTCTTCCAGCCGAGCTTCCACGATCCGCGCTTCGGCGGCATCAATCCCTATGCGCTGGGTTTCGCGATGATGCAGGACATCGAGCGCATCTGCACGGAGCCGACGGCCGAGGACAGGGACTGGTTCCCCGACATCGCCGGCAACGGCGACTGGCGGGGAACGCTGCTCGACGCCTGGGAGAACCACCGGGACGAGTCCTTCATCCTGCAATATCTGAGCCCGGCGCTGATCCGCAAATTCCGCCTGTTCCATCTGACGGACCGGTCCACCGACCGGTTCTGCGAGGTCGCCTCCATCCATGACGAGCGCGGCTATTCCGCCGTGCGCACGGCGCTCGCCCGCAGCTACGATCTCGGCGCCAACCGGCCGGATATCGAGGTGGTCGACGTCGATCTCCTCGGCGACCGGCAATTGAGGCTGAGGCATACCGTCAAGAACGGCGTTCTGCTGGAGGAGGCGGACCGGGATGCGACCCTTGCCCATATCCGCCGCCTCTGGGGCTACGATGTCAGCCTTGCCGGCGTCGCGGCGTCGAGCGGGGCGGTTCTCTACGAATGCTCGTCGCGCGATCTCTAGAGTGTTTCCGCTTTTCTCCGAATCGCGAAAACGCTCTAACTCTTTGTTTCGTCGCATTTCCGGACGCAAAACCGCTTCGCACTTTTGCTGGAAATGCTCTAACCATGGCGGCTTTGTACGATCCCGTACGCAGCGGGGAAAGGTTCGCGCGCGGCTTTCCCTCCCGCGCCTCCGGTGGCAGGTTCCGGCTTCCCGAAACGGGAGGGTGCGGCCGCCTTGCGGCCGGGCGGATTCTCAAGCGTGTCCGTCGCCGAGGCTCCCCCGAGTCCCGGCCGCCCGTTTTTCTCCATGGATCGCCAGGCCGCGGGCGTTGCCCGCTGCGCCGGTGCCGTTCTAGGATCATGGCATGGCCCTGAACCGATCCTTCTTCGCGCGCGATGCCGTCGATGTCGCGGCCGATCTTCTCGGCGTGCTGCTGCTCGTCGATGGTGTCGGCGGCATCATCGTGGAAACCGAGGCCTACCGCCGCGACGACGAGGCCTCGCACAGCCATCGCGGGCCGACGCCCTCCAATGCCGCGATGTTCGGCGATGCCGGGCGGGCCTATGTCTACCGCTCCTATGGGCTGCACTGGTGCCTGAATTTCGTCTGCGAGCCGGGCAGCGCCGTGCTGCTGCGCGCCCTGGAGCCGACGGAAGGCGTCGAGACCATGATGGCGCGGCGCTCGCTCGCCGTGACGCGGCGGCTTTGCGCCGGGCCGGGCAATCTCTGCAAGGCGCTTGCCGTCGGCGGCGGAATGAACGGCCTTTCCCTCTTCGAGCCGCCCTTCCGCCTGGACCTGCCGGTCGAGCCGCCCGTCTCCACCTCCGGCGTGCGGATCGGCATCAGCAAGGCGGCGGACCGGCCGTGGCGCTTTGCGGTGCGGGGTTCTCCCTATCTCAGCAAGCCGATCTGAACGTCTCCGTCCCACGTGGAACATTCGGGCATGCCCCCGAGTTCGAGCATCCGTTCCCTCATACCCATGGAGACATCAATGGCTACCGAGAAGACACTGGATGACCTGTTCCTCGATACTCTCAAGGACATCTACTATGCGGAAAAGCAGATCCTGAAGGCGCTGCCCAAGATGGCGCGGGCAGCGCAGTCGGAGGAGGGCAAGCAGGGCTTCCTGCATCATCGCGACGAGACGCAGGGGCAGATCGAGCGGCTGGAGGAGGTCTTCGAACTCCTCGGCAAGGCGCCCCGCGGCAAGACCTGCGAGGCGATCCAGGGCATCATCGCCGAGGCCGAGGAGATCATGGAGAGCTTCAAGGCCACCCCGGCGCTCGATGCGGGTCTCATCTCCTCCGCGCAGGCGGTCGAGCATTACGAGATCGCCCGCTACGGCACGCTGATCGCCTGGGCAAAGCAGATCGGCCTCGACAAGGCGGTTCCGCTCCTGCAGGCCAATCTGGAGGAAGAGACCGCGACCGACAAGAAGCTGACGAAGCTTGCCGAATCCTCGGCCAATGCGAAGGCCAAAAAGGCGGCCTGACCGTCTGCTTGGAGGCGGCCCCGGCGGGCCGCCTCCGGTCGCGCGGGCAGGCGGGAAGATTTTCGTCAAACCCGATTTTTTCCGGGAACAATCGACGGACAGGCCGGTTGATGGGTTGCAGGAAATTCCCGCCACACGATGACGGCCCCAAGCCGTCCAGAAGAAAAAGTCGGCGGGCGTTGACGCCATCAGCTCAGAAAAGGGACGCTCTCATGGTCGATTTTGAAGATCTCGTTCGCAGCGAAGCCTATCGCATCTGGGAAACGGAAGGCTGCCCCGACGGCCAGCATGATCGCCACTGGCAGATGGCGGCCGAACGGGTGAGGGAGGCACACTCGCCCACGCGGGCCGAGGCTCCCGTCGTCCCCCTTCCGCTGAAGCGCGTGGCGCTGTCGGCGCGTCGTGGCAAGCCGCGGCCGTCGGTGGCGGTCGAGCTTCGCGCTTCCGCTTGATCCTCCCCGTGGACCTGCGCCCGGCAGCGATGCCGGGCGCTGATGCGTTTCTCGTCCTTCGCGCGGAGTGTCACCTGACGGGCCATGAACGTTCTGTCGACTGTTTCCGAGGTTTTTCCTCTCATCAAGACCGGGGGATTGGCGGATGTCGCGGGGGCTCTCCCCAAGGCGCTGCGGTCCCATGGCATTCTGGTCTCGACGCTCGTGCCGGGCTATCGCGCGGTGCTGGAGCATCTGCCCCGGCGGTCGCCGGTGGCCCGGCTCGACGGCCTGCTCGGCCACGATGCCGTCCTGTCGCGGGCCGAGGCCGACGGGCTCGACCTGCTCGTGCTCGAAATCCCCGAGCTCTATGACAGGCCGGGTGGCCCCTATCTCGATGGCGAAGGGCGAGACCACCCGGACAACTGGCTGCGCTTTGCGGCCTTTTCGCTCGCCGGGGCAAGGCTCGCGCTCGGGGAGGTGCTGGCGGTGCGGGCGGATATCGTGCATGTCCACGACTGGCAGACGGCGCTCGTGCCGGTCTATCTGCGCTATGCGTTCCGCAGCTCGCTTCCGGTGGTCTGCACCGTTCACAACCTCGCCTTCCAGGGGCAGTTCTCCTTCGATATCGCCGGCCGGCTCGGCCTTCCCGACGCAGCCTTCGGCATCGAATGCCTCGAATATTACGGCGGCGTCGGCTTCCTGAAGGGCGGGCTGCTCTCGTCCGACGTGGTGACCACCGTCAGCCCCACCTATGCGCGGGAAATCCTGTCGCCGGAGCTCGGCATGGGGCTCGACGGCGTATTGCAGACGCGGCGCTCGGCGCTTTACGGCATCGTCAACGGCATCGATTCCGATATCTGGAATCCGGCCTCCGATCCGCTCGTTCCCCGCCGCTACGATGCGCGCTCGCTGCCGCGCCGGCAGGCAAACCGCGCGGCGATGCTGTCGCATTTCGGTCTCGGGGATGCCGGCGGGCCGCTCTTTGCCGCGCTGACGCGCCTTGCCTGGCAGAAAGGCGCGGACATGATTCCGGATGCCGCCGAGGAAGTCGTGCAGCATGGTGGCCAGTTCGTCGTCTGCGGCCAGGGCGATGCGGCGATAGAGGACGCGCTCAGGGACTGCGCCCGGCGCCACCCGGACCGCGTTGCCGTGCATATCGGCTACAGCGAGGAACTCGCTCATCTCATCGTCTCGGGCTGCGACGTGCTGGTGCAGCCGTCCCGCTTCGAGCCCTGCGGCCTTACCCAGCTCTATGCCATGCGCTACGGCGCCATTCCGCTGGTCGGGCGGACGGGCGGGCTCTCCGAAACCATCATCGACGCCAACGAGGCGGCGATGGCGCGGGCCGTCGCCACGGGATTCCAGTTCCACCCGATCGAGCCGCACAGTTTCCGCGAGGCGGTGCGCCGCGCCTGCGAGGCGTTCGAGGATCGCGAGGCTTGGGCCAGCCTGCAGCGGCAGGCCATGAAGGCGGATTTCTCCTGGGATCGCAGCGCCTTCCAGTATGCCCAGCTTTTCGAGGCGCTGCAGGCGGCGTGGCAGGCGACGGCCGGCCTGCTGCCGGCCGAGCCTGAGCAAATTCCTTCCGGGTGGACGGGGCCATGACGCGGCAGAACAGGCTTCTGGCGGCGCTCGGCCCGGAGGAGCGCGATGCCCTCCTGTCCCTGATGACCGATGTGGCCCTGCCGCAGGGGCTGGAACTCTCCCAGCCCCTGTCGCCGATCGACCATTGCTACTTTCCGCGCACGGGGATCATCTCGACGGTGGTGGTGTCGCCGACGGGCAAGCAGGCCGAAATCGGCATCATCGGGCGGGAAGGCATGTCGCCGTCCTCCGCCATCCTCGGGACGGACAGCAATCCGTTCCGCACGGTCATGCAGGTGGACGGGCATGGCTTGCGCATCCGGCGGGAGGATTTTCAAAGGCAGGTCGAGGCGCGGCCCGCCTTGCGCGCCGTCATGCTGCGCTGGGTGCAGGCCTTTTCCTGCCAGGTCGCCTTCACGGCGCTTTCGCAGGCCGTCGATCATGTCGACGAGCGCCTCGCGCGCTGGATACTGATGTGCCACGACCGGGTGGACGGCGACCGGCTGGCCCTGACGCACGAATTCCTGGCGGTGATGCTCGCCGTCCGGCGGGCGAGCGTCACGAACGCCCTGCATGTGCTGGAAGGCAACGGCTTCATCTATTCCCAGCGCGGCATCGTCGTCATCCGCAACCGCGCGGCCCTCGAAGCCTTCGCGGCGAATTCCTATGGCGAAAGCGAGCGGGAATATGCCCGCCTCTTTCCCTCGTGACGTGAGGAACAACCGGCAGGCTTGCGGATTGAAGGGGGGCAGTCATCCGCTGGGAATACGGTCATGCTGAAGAAGGCGAGCACGCCGGCGCCGGCTTTTCAGGAACACGCGCAAGGCGATATTGAGGAGATGCACGCCGCGGCGGCGGAATGCCGGCGCTGCGACCTCTACCGCGAGGCGACTCAGGTCGTTTTCGGCGAGGGCGCGAAGCGGGCGCGGGTGCTTCTCGTCGGCGAGCAGCCGGGCGACCGGGAAGACCAGCTCGGCCATCCCTTTGTCGGCCCGGCCGGGCGCTTCCTCGACGGATGTCTCGAGGAGGCCGGCATCGACCGTTCCGCCTGCTATCTCACCAATGCGGTCAAGCATTTCAAGTTCAAGCGCTTCGGCAAGCGGCGCATCCATGAAAGGCCGAATACCGGCGAGGTCCGGCAATGCGCCTGGTGGCTGGGCGGCGAGATCGAGCGGCTGAAACCGGCGCTCCTCGTCGCGCTGGGCGCGACCGCGACCTTCGCTCTTCTCGGCAAGCGCCACGCCGTCACGGCGGATCGCGGCCGCATCGTCGAGACGGAAAGCGGCGTGCCGACGCTGATCACCGTCCACCCTTCCGCGCTGCTGCGCAGCCGCGGCCGGCCCGATGCCGAGCAGGAGCGCGGCCGCTTCGTGGCGGAACTGCGCAAGATCAGGCCGTTTCTCGAAAGCTGAGCGTCAGGCCGGCGGGTCGTCCGTCGCCGTTTCGGCGCTATCCTCCACCTCGGTCTCCGGCCGGTCCCGCCCCGCCGCCACCTCGTTGTGCCACCGGCCATCTTCGTCCTCATAGGAGATGAAGCGGTCCTCGTCGCTTCTTTCGTGCCGTTCGGCCGCAAGGCGGGCGGCCGCGAGCGCTTCGGCATGATTGGGGAATGTCTCGGAAAAGACGTCGTCCAGCCGGTAGGCCCAGCCGTCTTCGTGCGGCACGACATGATAGGTGATTGGCATGATGCGCTCCCTGGTTGTCTCGATGCGGAAGAAACCGGCCTTGCGGCAAATGGTTCCGGCACGGCGGAACAATGGGCGGGCGGATCGGTTCGAACCTCTTCAGGCATACAAGCGACGGAGATGACGATGAACGGCCGCAAGCAAGCCCCCCGCGAAGACGACTTTCGCGATTACGAACAGCGCGACATCCGCGACGGCTGGCCCTATCCGGACAATGACGGCGACCTGAATGACGGGAAGAACGCGCCCTACGGCGCGCCGGGGACCAATTTCGACGCGCGCGACAACAAGGGCGTGGAGGTCGAGGCCGATCCCGACCTGCGGGACGTCGACGGCGCGCCCATGCCGTTTTCCGACGGGAACGAGGAGGCGATCGCCGACGACGACCTCGAGGCGCGCATCATGCAGACGCTCGAGGACGACGAGCGGGTCGATCTCGACATGCTGGAAATCACCATCCGGGACGGTGTCGCCGAACTGGACGGGGCGGTCGACAGCGAGGACGACCGGCGCCATCTCATCGGGCTTCTGCGGCGGGTGAAGGGGCTGCGAGACGTGCGGGCGGAGGGCTTGCTGGCGCGCGGCGTCGACAGCCATGTCCCGCGCGATGTCGACGAATAGAGGAGACCGTCATGGCCATCATCCCCAACGAGCCCAATCCAGGTCCGACGCCGGTGCCGGACCTTCCGCCCATCGACAAGCCGACGCCGCCGATCAAGGAGCCGGAGCCCGACCGCCTGCCCGACGAGGAACCCAACCCCAATCCGGACGAGAACGACGATCCTCCAAAGCACATATAGGTTTCAGACGTCGGTGCGGGAAAAGCTCGCATTGCCGAGGCCCGTGCCGATCGTCACCGCGGCCCAGTTATCGACATCCGCCATGCGCGGCAGCTCTGAAAGCCCCTGCACGACCGCATCGTTGTGCATGATGATGAAAGTGGGCTCGCCGGCGATCTCGGGGATTGCCTTGCGCAATGCGTCGGGCAGGTTGAAATGCGTGCTTTCCCAGTTGCCGCCCGGAAGGTTCTGCCCGCCGCGGGCGATGGCGCCGTCCGGCGCGATGATGCCGGGGCAGCCGATGCCGATCACCGGGGCGAGCGCTAGCTTGGCTTTTTCCGCCTTGCCGATCAGCGTCCCGATCATGTCGACGAGATATTCGATGGTGGCGGTGCGGCGGGGCTCGTCGTCGGCATGGCGCCACAGTTCCGATTTCCAGACCTTCGCCTTGGAGAAATCCGGCTTGTCGTCGAGGTTGAGCTTGACCACGCCGGCGCGGATGTTCGTGCCTCCGATATCGACGGCGAGTATCGCGTCATGGCCCTTCAGCATCCAGGAGGGGATGAGATGCACCGCGCCGATGAGCCCGGCTTCGTCGGGGTGATGGGAGATCGGCACCAGCTTCAGCTTCAGGCCTTCGGCATTGAGGAGAAGCTGCGCGCGGGCGATCGCCATCAGGCCCGATTTGCTGTCGCTGAAACCGCCGCCGACGGCGATCTTCGTCGTCCCCTGCCAGTCCTTTTCCTTCATGTAGCGGGCGAGGATGGCGGCAAGGTCCTTGGCGAAGTCGTCTATCGCGGCGAGCACCAGCGCGGCGGCATCCGAGGTCTCGTCCTTGAGGAGAGCGTCGATGTCCTTCTTCGACAGGTCCTCCGTGGCAACGTCGCCGAGGGGGTCCTCGCCGCCTTCGCGCACCCGCCGGCGCCAGCCGTCGATGGCGTCGCGGAAGGCGGATTTGTTGGCCTGGTCGCCGATGAAGCCGTTGCGGTCGCGCAGCTCCAGATTGCAGCTCCTGACCCGTACCGCGGGCAGGTCGGTCGCCCCGTGGGCGATGGCGGGATGGTACTCCTCGGCTTTCGCGCTCTGCTTTCCCATATCGCCTCCCACCGGTTCCAGAACTGCGAAGTGAGAATGCGGCGGGGTAAAACTTGTTCCCAGATACCCCCTTGCCGCCCGGCAAATGCGATCTACTTGCAAGACCCATGAGCGAACAGGAAAAATTGCAGCCGACCGATGCGGCGACCCGTCACCTCGTCCGCCGCCTGATCGACGAGCCGGACCGTTGGGCGCTCTTTCTCGACATCGACGGAACGTTGCTGGACCTTGCGACGACGCCGGACGCCATTCAGGTTCCCCTGTCCCTGCCGGTCGACCTTGCCGCGGTCTCGGGCCGCCTCGGCGGCGCGCTGGCGCTGGTGACGGGCCGGAGCCTCTCTTATGCCGACGGGCTCTTCGCACCGCATCGCTTTCCGATCGCCGGTCTGCACGGCGCGGAGTTCCGGGCGGCCGACGGGGCGACCTCGGCGGTCGAGCAGACCTCCGGCTTCGACGCGCTCAAGCGCCGGCTGGTCGAGGAAACCGCCTGGATGGAGGGCGTGCTGATCGAGGACAAGGGCGCGGCGGTCGCGGCGCATTACCGGCTGGCGCCGGCTTACGACACCGCGCTCGAAAAGATCATGCGCGATTTCGCGGAGGCGGCGGGGCCGGCCTGGGTGCTGCAGCCCGGCAAGATGGTCTTCGAGATCCGCCCGTCGCGGGCCGACAAGGGCGAGGCGGTCGCCTCCTACCTGGAGCAGCCGCCCTTTCTCGGCCGGTTGCCGGTTGCCGTCGGCGACGACCTGACGGACGAATCGATGTTCGCGCTTGCCAATGCGCGGGGCGGTCAGTCGATCCGGGTGGGCTCGCTCTCGACGGCGACCTGCGCCCTTGCCAAGTCCTCGTCGCCCTCGGCCATCCGCTCGGCACTCGCGACCATCGCGGCGGCGGGCGCCCGGAAGGAGGCCGCGGCGTCCTGAGCCGGGGAACCGGATCGGTTCTCGCGCCTTTCCCTTCGACGAAGGGAGGCGAACGATGCAGCACAAACTTCTGGCAAGCGATGCGGGCGAGCGCACCTTCATCCTCGTTCTCGAGGAAGGGGACGAGGCCTTTTCCTGCCTGACCGGGTTCGCGAAGCGCGAGGGCGTGACGGCGGCCTCGATTACCGCCATCGGCGCCTTCCGGGCCGCGACCATCGCCTTCTTCGAATACGAGACGAAGAATTACAAGAAGATACCCGTGGAGGTGCAGTCGGAGGTGCTGAGCCTGATCGGCGACGTCGCGCTCGACGACGACGGCCAGGCGAGCCTTCACCTGCATGTCGTGCTCGGCCTTTCCGACGGCAGCACGAGGGGCGGGCATTTCCTCGAAGGCCATGTGCGCCCGACGCTGGAGGTGGTGCTGCGCGAAACGCCGGCCAGGCTGCGCCGCCGGCACCGCAGTGATCTCGGCATCGCCCTGATCGACGTGAGTTAGGCTGTATTGACGATTAACTATCTAATCCAGATGGTTATGGCGGCGATGAGGGCGAAGCCTCGGAAGTTCGCGGGCAGCTTGTCGTATCACGTTGCGACGCGGCGGAGCCGTTTGAATTTGGCAAAGAAGCGCTCAATGAGCTTCGTTTCTGTAGATGCGCCAGTCGCAAGCATGAGGATGCCTTCGTTCGGCCATGGCGGAGTAGCCGCAACAGCTCCGCCATCGCGAATGGTGTCGTGGAAGTAGCACCGCTCAGCTTACCCGCATCCATGGGTGACCTTCAAAAGCCGGAATGGAATCTGACCTAATTGGAACCCTAAATCGTCACTACATTCTAAGCCGGCTACCGGCCATCGACGGCCTGCCGGTAGCCGGCGACCAGCCCGGCGGCCGCCCGGCGGAAGGCCTCGGCATCCCCTTGCCCGCGCATCGCCTCGAACCGGTCGATGAGGGCCGTTGCGACGATGACGCCATCTGCGACTTCCGCTACGGCCGCCACCATGTCGGGCGTCTTGACGCCGAAGCCGACGAGGACGGGCAGGCGGCTGACGGTCCGGCAGCGCGCCACCGCATCCGAGATTGCCTCGATGGAGGCGGAGGGCCCGCCCGTCGGCCCGACGACGGGAATGCAATAGAGAAAGCCGCCGACGCCCTTGCTGGCGGAAACGAAATCCTCGGCCGGCAGCGACGGAGCGGCAAGCGGGATCATCACCAGCCCATGCCTGCCGAGCGCCTTCAGCAGCGGCTCGGCCTCGCGAAGCGGCAGGTCGGCGGCGATGAGGCCGTCGACGCCCGCCGCCGCGGCGCGCGCGGCAAAGGCCTCGTAGCCCATGGCGAGAAGCGGATTGGCATAGCCCATCAGCACGATGGGCGTCGTATCGTCCTCTTCCCGGAAGGCGGCGCAGAGATCCAGCGTGCGGGAGAGATTGCCGCCCGCCGCGAGCGCCCGCCGGTTGGCGGTCTGGATCGTCGCGCCGTCGAGAATGGGGTCCGAATAGGGATGGCCGATCTCCAGGAGATCGATGCCGTTTCCGACAAGCAGCCGCAGCCGCGCGAGGCTTTCGGCAAAATCCGGATCGCAGGCGACGGTGAAGGTGACGAAGGCGATGCGGCCCTCCGCCTTGAGGCGCTGGAACATGCGGTCGATGCGGTTGGGAGAACGCGCCATGGTCAGCTTTCCGGCCAGATGACGTCGAGATCCTTGTCGCCGGCGGAAGCCACCATGACGACGACGGCGTCGTTGCGGTCGTAGAGCCGGGCGATGCGCTCGGCGGCCGCCACCGCATGGCCCGCCTCCAGCGAGACGAGGATCCCCTCGCTTTTCGCCAGCCGCAGCACGGCCTGGCGGGCCTCCTCGTCGGTGACGGCGACGGTCTCCACGCGGCCGCGCTCGACGAGATCGGCGATCTCCGGCGCCGAGCCTGGATAGGCGAGCCCCGGCGCGATCGAGGCGGTCGGCAGGATCTGGCCGTGTTCATCCGCCAGCACCAGCGTCTCGGCGCCGTGGAAGATGCCGCGCCGCCCCTTGCCGAGCCGGGCGGAATGCGGCGCATCCCCGCCGGACCGGCCGCCGGCCTCGACCGCGACGAGCCGGATCTGCGGATCGCCGACGAAGGCGGAGAAGATGCCAATGGTCGAGGAGCCACCGCCGACCGCCGAGACGATGGCGCGCGGCAGCACGCCGGCCTCGATAAGCTGCAGCCGCGTCTCGCGGCCGATCACCGCCTGGAAGGCGCTGACCATCGCCGGATAGGGATGGGCGCCGATCGGCGCGCCGGCGAGATAGGCCGTCGTCGCGCTGTTGCCCATCCAGTGGCGGATGGCGGCGGAGGTCGCGGCGCTCAAGGTCCGGTCGGCATCCTCCACGATCCGGAGATCGGCCCCGAAGGCACGCATCTTCCGGATCGTCGCGGCATGCCGCGCCGCATCGCTGCTGCCCATATAGATGATGCAGGAAAGCCCGAGCCGGGCGGCGACCGCCGCCGCCGCGACCCCGTTCTGGCCGGAGCCGGTATCCGTGACCACCGAGCCGAGCCCCATGCGCACGGCGAGAAGGCACTGGCCGAGCGCGGAATTGGCGTAGTTGCCACCATTGAACGTCAGGTCGTCGCGCTTGAGGATGATGCGCGCCCCACCATTGGCCGAGGCGAGCGTCACCGTCTCGAAGACCGGCGTCGGCCGACCGACGAAGCGCTCCAGCAGGTCTTCGAAGGTGCGGCGGAAGGTGGGGTCCGCCCAGGCCTGGTCGAAGGCGGCTTCGAGGCGGTCGAGCACCGGCAGCAGCACCGGTGCCACGAACTGCCCGCCGAACCGGCCGTAGCGCCCCGGCCGCCCTCTTGCCGCGCCCGCCGCCGTCATGCCGCCCCCCTGCCGATGCGGCGCACCAGCACGGCGGAGAGGATGATCGTGCCGGTGATGATGTCCTGAAGGAAGGTCGAGACGCCGAGAATGGTGAGGCCATTGCCGATGACGGCGATGATCGCCGCGCCGACCACCGTGCCCGGCAGGTTCGCCTCGCCCTCGCGGAAGGCCGTCATGCCGAGGAAGACGGCAGCATAGGCGGTCAGCAGATAGCCGCCCCCGCCCGTCGGGCTCGCGCTGCCGATGCGGGCCGTGAGCAGGATGCCGACCAGCGCCGAGAGAACCGCCGAGACGACGAAGGCCGCCGTCGTGTTGGAGACGATCCGGACGCCCGCCAGCCGCGCCGCCTCGCGGTTTCCGCCGATGGCATAGAGCCGGCGGCCGAATTCCAGCTTGTCGAGCAGGATCCAGACGACAAGGGCGATGGCGATCAGCCACCAGGTCAGCGTCGGCAGGCCGAGCATATGGCCGCGCGCCATGTCGCGGAAGCCGGCCGGGATATCGCCGAGCAGTGTCGCGCCGTCGGAGACCCAGAAGGTGATGCCGCCGATGATCGTGCCGGTCGCGAGCGTCGCGATGAAGGAGAGCACCTGGAAGCGCGAGACCACATAGCCCGAGACCGCGCCGAAGAGCGCCGCAACCGCCAGCACCAGGAAGCAGGCGAGCGGCGCGGGCACGCCGAGCTTGAGGAGGTAGACGACGAAAATGCCGCCGAAGGAGACGATGGAAGCGGTCGAAAGGTCGAACTCGCCGACGGCCATCACGACAGTCGCGCCGATGGCGACAATGGCGAGCAGCGTCATCTGCTGGGTGATGTTGACGAGGTTCGACATGGAGCCGAACGCGCCCGGCGAGGCGATGGAGAAGACGACGACGATCGCGATGAGCGCGATGAGCGTTCCGTATTGTCTGACAAGGCCGGTCATGCGGCGGGTTCTCTTCTGGTCTCGTGATGGAATGCGGCGTCGATGATGCGCGGCGGCGTGATGGCCTCGCCCTCCAGCCGCGCCGTGATCTCGCCATTGGCGAAGACGGCCACGCGATGCGAGAGCGCCAGCAGTTCGTCCATGTCGCTGGTCGTCATCAGCACGGCCGCGCCCTCAGCGGCGATGCGCCGGACGATGGCATGGATTTCCGCCTTGGCGCCGACATCGACCCCGCGCGTCGGCTCGTCGAGGATGAGCAGGCGGATGCGCCCACCGAACCAGCGGCCGAACAGCAGCTTCTGCTGGTTGCCGCCGGAAAGCGTCAGCGGCAGAGCCCAAGGCGAGCCCATCTTCACCGAAAGCTGCGTGCGGATGTCCTCCGCCCGCGCCGCCAGCCGGCCGCGGCTGGTGACCGGCAGCGCCGGATGGGACCGCACCCGCGAAAGATCGCTGATCGCCACGTTCTCCGCGATGGAGCGGGCCGTCACCAGCCCCTCATGCCGGCGATCCTCCGGTACATAGGCGCCGCCGCGGCGGATGCGCGCGTGGATGTCGCCCGGCTTCAGGACATGGCCGTCGAGGAAGACCGTTCCGCCCTCCGTCCGCCGCGCCCCCCAGATCATCTTCATGAGGGACGACCGGCCTGCGCCGACCAGCCCGTAGAGGCCGAGGATCTCGCCTTCGCCGACCGTCAGCGACAGCGTGTTGCCGCGCTGCCCGAACGGCAGGTCGCGAACCTCCAGCACCGGCTTGCCGACGGCGGGCACGGAGGGACGGCCGGACGTGATCTCCTCGTGACCGGACATCATGCGCACCAGATCGGCCCGCGTCGTGCCCTGCATCACGCCGGTCCCGGCCGTCGCGCCGTTGCGCAGCACCGTGAAGGCGTCGCATATCTCGGCCACCTCGTCGAGCCGGTGGGAAATGTAGATGACGGCGACGCCGCGCGCCGCCAGCGCCCGCACCGCCTCGTGCAGGCGCCGTGCCTCGCCTTCGGAAAGCGAGGCCGTCGGCTCGTCCATCACCACCAGCCGCGCCGGCTCGTTCATCAGCGCGCGGATGATCTCGACAAGCTGCTTCTGCCCCGTGGTCAGCCGCCCGGCCGGTACGTCGAGCGGCAGGTCAGGCGCGATCGCCGCCGCCGTCGCCGCCACCGCGCGCCGCATGGCGGCGCGATCGATGAAGGGGCCGCGCTTCGGATAGGCCCGGCCGACGAAGGCGTTCTCGACGGCGTCGAACTGCGGCACGAGGCTGAGTTCCTGATGGATGAAGCGGAAGCCGAGCGCCTCCGCCTCCCGCACGCTGCTGATCGCGATCGGCGCGCCGTCGACACGGATATCGCCGGCATCCGGCCGCACGAGGCCGGAGAGCGTCTTGATCAGCGTCGACTTGCCCGCGCCGTTCTCGCCGATGAGGCCATGCACCGAGCCGGCGGCCACGGAAAGGTTCGCTCCGGCCAGCGCCCGCGCGCCGCCGAAGCGTTTTTCGAGGCCCTTGATCTCAAGCAGCATGGCCGGCGATCCTTCGTTACGGGCAGGTCACGCCGAGCGTCTCGGGCGTGATCATGACGGCCGGAACGAAGAGCTCGTCCTTGTCCGCCTTGCCGCCGCCCAGGATCTTCTCGAGCTGTTCGGCGCCGACGGCGGCCATCTTCGGGAAGTCCTGGCGGAAGGTCGCCTTGTAGCGCGTGCAGGACTTGATCATCTCGATCGCCTGCTCGCTGCCGTCGATGCCCATGATGATGAACTTGGCATCCGGCTTTTCCGATTCCGTCGCCAGCTCCGCGCCGACGCCCGGATCGTCCCAGGCCGCCCACACGCCATTGATCTCGTCGCCGTGCTGGCGAAGGATGTTCTCCATCGCGATACGGCCGTCATCGACCGGCCCCGGCACCTTCACGAAATGATCGGCGATGACCTTCACGTCAGGGTTCTTCTTCAGGGCCTCGTCCAGCGCCAGCTCGCGCTGGTGCACGCCCGGATGCGCCGAATGGAAGAATTTGACGATATTGCCCTTGCCGCCAAGCGCCTTGAAGAGCGCGTCGGAAAGCTGGGTGCCAAGATCGAAATTGTTGGAGGTGACGTTGACCGCGACATGCGCGTTCTTCGAACCGTCGAGCGAGATGACGGGAATGCCGGCATTCGCCGCAAGCGCCACCTGATCCTCGACCTGCGCCGGGTCCGTCGAGACCAACACGATGGCCGAGGCCTTGGCGTTGATCGTGTCCTCCATGCGCGAGGCGAGCTGGCCGAAATCGCTGCGGGTGTCGATGATGGTGACGTTCCAGCCGCGCTTCTCGCCCTCCGCCTTGAAGCTCTGCGCCATCTCGTTGGTCGGCACCGAGCCGATATAGGGCGTCAGGATGGTGATGTCGGTGGCAAAAGCCGCCGAAGCCGACGCCATGAGCGCCGCGATGGCTGCTGCGAATGCGAATTTCTTCATTGTGGTTCTCCTCTCCGGAAAGATCGTTTTCTTCATTGGGTGCGGATCAGCCCGATGGGGCGAAGCGCATCGATGGCGTTGCGATAGGCGTGGAACATGGCGTCGTAGCGCGCAGCGCGCCGCGGATCGGGCTCGAAGACCCGCTCGACGCTGGTCATCGCCGGCACGGCCTCGGCTATCGAGCCGAAGGCGCCGATGCCGACGGCCGCGAGGATCGCCGCGCCGAGGCAGCCGACATCGACGAAGGCGAAGCGGTGCAGCGGAATGCCGAGGCAGTCGGCGCGGATCTGGCTCCAGAGGTCCGAGCGCCCGCCGCCGCCGCCATAGAGCATGTGGTCCGGCCGGAAGCCCGCCGCATCGATGAGCGCGCCCATGGCATGGCGCGCCGCCAGCGCTACGCCTTCCAGCACGGCGAGCGCGAAATCCGGCCCGCCGGCCCGGCTGTCGAGGCCGATGAAGGCGCCGCGGATCTCGGAATCCCAGAGCGGCGCGCGCTCGCCTTCGAGATGCGGCAGGAAGAGGATCGGCCGGTCGTCGCGGCTGGCAAGGCCGGCGAGCCGCGGCACGTCGCCCGGCTCCACGCCCGCGGTCGCCGCCCACCAGCGCAGCGAATCCGCCCCGCTCTGCGTCGGCCCGGCATTGACCACCAGCCCGTCGATGGTGGCGAAGGTGACGATGCCGGGCGCGCCGATGCGCTGCGATCCCGCGAGCGCCAGGATCTCGGAAGTGCCGCTGACATACATGCCCTGTCCCGGCCGGCAGACGCCGCAGCCGAAGAGATTGCCCCAGGCATCCATCGTGCCCGTCACCACCGGCACCTTGCGGCCGGAGGAACCGAGCGCCATCTCGCCGGCGATCTCGGTGAAATGCCGGAGCGGCGGCAGCTTGCTCGCCGCGCCGGGCACCCGGGCGATCAGCGCGTCGATATAGCGGAGGTCCTGCCCGACATGGCCGAAGGCGGAGACGGGATCGGACGAGGCCTCGCCCGTCAGGTGCAGCAGGCAGAAATCGCGCGTCGAGAGAACCTGGTGCGTGCGCTCCCAGAGATCGGGATGGTGTTTGGCGAACCACATCATCTTCGCCAGCACATGGCTCGCGCCGATCGGCATTTCGGCGCCCCACCAGCTGCGCTTTTCCGCTGATGTGATCGTGGCATCCAGTGCCGCCGCTTCCGCGCCGGCCCGAATATCCTGCCAGCAGATCGCCGGCGCCAGCGGTTTGCCGTCCCGGTCGACGAAGACGTCCGTATTGACCTGGCTGCAAAGGCCGACCGCGCGGATATCGGCCGGATTGCGGCCGACGAGCAGGGCGTCGATCGCATCGCGGATGCCGTCCAGCCAGTGCTGCGGGTCCTGCTCGACCATGCCGGATGCGGGACGCTCGGTCGGGTAGCCGCGGCTCCAATGGTCGAGCACCGTGCCGTTCATGTCGAACAGCGCCGCCTTGATCGAGGTCGAACCGACATCGAAGCCGATCAGCATTTCATTCTCCCGCCCGCCGCCCTCACGCGGCGTCCGGGCGGACATTAGGGTCCCGTCATGAAGCTGTCATGGGGAATGATGCCGCGGCGGGGCAACCCGGCGCGAATTCTGCAGGATGTGGATAGTGCCGGCCGGGGCCGGCGCCGTCAGTGATCGCGGCGGATATCCGCCGAGGGAAGCACGCCGAAGGCCTCCCTATAAGTGGCGGAAAAGCGGCCAAGGTGATGGATGCCGACGCGCCGTGCCGCCTCGGCCGCGCAAAGGCGCTCCTCGCGGATCAGCCGGCGCGCCGCCTCCATGCGGATGCGCGTCAGGATCTCATGCGGCGTGCGCTGGTAATAGGTCCGGAATCCTTCGTAGAGCGCCCGCTCGGAAACGCCGATCTCGCCCGCGATCACCGGCATCAGCAGGCGTTCGGCATAGCGGGATCGCAGCGCATCCATCGCCTGCTTCACATGGCGGGGCGAAACATGCAGCCGCTCGGGGATCACCGATGCGGCGCTGGTGAAGGCGACATTGCCGAGGAGCTGGTCGACGACGGAGCCGAGCGCCGCGTCGACGGCCTGCGGCGCATCCGAAAAGGCGTCGTCCGCAAGCATTTCGGAAAAGGCGCTGAGGACCGAGGCGAGCTGTCGCCCGTGCCGGCTGGAAAGGTCGATGACGGGATTGAACACCGGACTGCCGCCGCGCCGGCGCGATATCGCCGCCAGGCGCTCCTCGACCAGCCTGCGGTCGATCTGCAGCATCCGCTGGCGCGTGCCCCGCCGCCAGCGCGACTGGAACTTCGGCCCCGGCGACAGGATCAGCGCCTTGCCCGCTTCCGAGCGGATGGTCTCAGTTCCGAAGGCGATGTCCACGCCGCCGGAGACCGGCATTTCGAGCATGTAGAAATCCTCGAAGCGGGAACTGATCGTGACCTCGTGGCCATATTGCAGGAAATTGAAGCCGGAGCCGGAGAGCTGCACGCAGCGATGACGGAAATCGACGGCGCCGGTCCGGTCCTGCGGCGCCAGCCGGTGGTCGCAATAGGAGGCCGAGAGGTAGGCTTCCGCCTCCCCGAGCGCCGTCGCCCTTGTTTCCCTGACCTCCAACGGCAAGCTTCGCCCTCTGCCCTCTGTTCGACGGCGCCACTATCGCAATGGCGGGCGGCAACGGCAAGGCTTCCTTGCGACGCTTTGTCCGGAACCGGTGGATGACAGGCGGGCATGCAGGCAATATACAGTCAATATCCGCAGCACATGGAATCCCCGGCATGAAGAACTGGCATCCCGATCTCGGCCAAAGTGACAGCCCCCTCTACATGGCGATCGCCGACCTGATCGCGGCGGACCTGCGCAGCGGGCTGCTGGCGGCCGGCGACAAGCTGCCGACGCACCGGGCGCTGGCCAAGCGCCTTGCCATCGACGTCACCACGGTGGCGCGCGGCTATCTGGAGGCACAGAAGCGCGGGCTCGTGCAATCGCATGTCGGCCGCGGTACCTTCGTGACCGGCAATGCCGCGGCCCCGGCCGGCGTCCCGCCTGCCGACACGCCCGCCGATCCGCGTCGCGCCGCCATCGTCGACCCGTCGATGAACATGCCGCCCGAGCCCGACGATCCGGCCCTTCTCGCCCGCATGCGCGGCGGGCTTGCCGCGCTTTCGGCCGATCTCGTCCCGCTCCTGCGCTACCAGGGCTTCGGCGGCGCGGCCGTGGACAAGGAGGCCGCCGCGCTGTGGCTCGCGCGCCGCGGCCTGACACCGCCGCAGGAGCGCATCTTCGTCACGCCGGGCGCGCATCCGACGCTGCTTGCGATCCTCGGCACGCTCGCCGCCGCCGGGGACACGGTGCTCTCGGAAAACATCACCTATCCCGGCATCCGCTCCATCGCCGCCCAGCTCCGCCTGCGCCTTGCCGGCCTGCCGATGGACGGCGACGGCATCCTGCCGGACGCCTTCGCAGCGGCCTGCGAGCGCGACAGGCCGAAGGCGCTCTATCTCAACCCGACACTGCACAATCCCCTGACTTTCACCATGCCCGCCGCGCGCCGCGCGGAAATCGCCGCCGTGGCGCAAAGATACCGCGTGCCCATCGTCGAGGACGACGCCTACGGCTTTATTCCCGCCGACGGGCCGGCGCCCCTCGCCGCCCATGCGCCGGACCTTACCTGGCATATCGGCGGGCTTTCGAAATGCATCGGCGCGGGCCTGCGCCTTGCCTATGTCGCAGCGCCGGACGACAGCCGCGCGCTCTGGTCCTTCGCCGGCGCGATGCGGGCCGGCAGCGTCATGGCCTCGCCGCTCACCGCCGCGCTCGCGACGCGCTGGACCGAGGACGGCACGGCCGAGGCGATCCTCGCGGCCCTCCGCATCGAAACGGCGGAGCGCCAGGCGCTCGCCGCAAGCCTGCTGCCGACAGGCAGCCATGTCGCCGACCCGCTGAGCTTCAACATCTGGCTGCCCCTGCCGCATGGCTGGACCCGCTCCACCTTCAGCGCCTATATGCGCGACAGCGGCCTCGGCGTCGTCGCGAGCGACGCCTTCACGGTCGATGGCACGCCGCCGGAGGCCGTGCGCGTCTGCCTCGGCGGCCCCATCGCCCGCCCGCAGCTCCGCTCCGCCCTCGAATTCATGGCCCATGCCCTCCAAGGCCCGCCCGAAATGGCCGGCTCGTTCTTCTGAATCAATCCTCTTCCCGCCCTCGGGACAGCCGCGCGCGATCTCCGCCCGCGCGCCTGCGTCAGTATGTCTGCTCGACAGATTGAATGCATTCAAGCATCCATATGACAGCATTAATGATTGGATTGAATGCCATGGAAAGGATGCATGCCATGAATGACACCTATCCCTCGCTGCCACCGATGCAGACGGGGATCCGCGGCCGCTGCCCGCGTTGCGGCCAGGGTCATCTCTTCAAGGGGTTCCTGACCCTCGCGCCGAAATGCGAAGCCTGCGGCCTCGACTATTCCTTCGCCGACCCGGCCGATGGCCCGGCCTTCTTTGTCATCTGCTTCGCCTGCGTACCGAGCGTCGCGCTCGCCGTGTGGCTGGAGGTCGCCTTCGGCGCCTCGCTGCTGACGCAGCTTCTGGTGACCGGCCCCTTCATGCTGCTCACCTGCATTCCGCCGCTGCGCCCGCTCAAGGGCTGGCTCGTCGCAAGCCAGTTCTTCTACAAGGCGGAAGAGGGCAAGCTGGTGCGCCGGCAGGAATGAGGGCAGCCGACCACCTCCTGCCAAAGGACAATTGAACAGCGGCCTCAGGCCGGCTAAAGAGGCCCCGTGCCCCGTTTTCCGGGACACTTTCACCGGGCCGCAAGACACGTTAAAGCTTTTCGTGAGACCGAGAGCGACAGGATGTGACAGCGGGTCGCCCCCAACCGGATGGCCTTGCATCTCGCAAGGGCACCGCAGCGATGCTATCTCCTCCAGGATCTGACTGAAAGCGTGAACCGAACATGACACTTCCAACCGCCGCGGGCAGCACCGCCTCGCATGAGCGAGCGGATCTTGCGCCCATGGTTACCTTCGAAGGCGTGACCAAGCGCTATGGCACGGCCGCGGATGCCTTCCTCGCCCTCGACGGCGTCGACATGACGGTCGGGCGCGGCGCGATCACCGGCATCATCGGCCGCTCGGGCGCGGGGAAATCGACGCTCATCCGCCTCGTCAACGGGCTGGAAAAGGCGACCTCCGGCAGGGTCGTCGTCGACGGCACGGAAGTCGGCGGACTGAACGACGCGGGCCTCAGGGGCCTGCGCCGCGAAGTCGGCATGATCTTCCAGCACTTCAATCTCCTGTCCTCGCGCACGGCCTTCGACAATGTCGCCCTGCCGCTCGAGATCGCCGGGCTGGACCGCGCCGCGATCCGCGCGAAGGTCGGTCCGCTTCTCGATCTCGTCGGCCTCGGCGACAAGGCGGAGCGTTATCCTTCCGAACTTTCCGGCGGACAGAAGCAGCGCGTCGGCATCGCCCGCGCGCTCGCCACCTCGCCGAAGCTGCTGCTCTCCGACGAGGCGACTTCGGCGCTCGACCCGGAAACCACCCAGTCGATCCTCGCCCTTCTCAAGCAGATCAATGCCGATCTCGGCCTGACGGTGCTGCTGATCACGCACGAGATGGAGGTGGTGAAGACCATCGCCTCGCATGTCGCGGTCATCGACAGGGGCCGCATCGTCGAGCAGGGGCCGACCTTCGACATCTTCACGGCGCCCAGGCACGAGACGACGAAGATCCTTCTTTCCTCCACTCTCGGCACCAGCCTGCCGGAATGGCTGCGCTCCGGCGTGAAGGCCGCGCCCTCGGCGGGCGACCGCGTCCTTGTGCGTCTCACCTTCTTCGGCGCAACGGCCTTCCAGCCGCTGACGGCGCGGCTCGTCACCGAGATCGGCGGCAACGTCAACATCCTCGCCGGCTCCATCGAGGAGATCGCGGGCGAGCCCTTCGGCACGCTGGTCGTTGCCTATCCGGCGACGCCCGAGGTCATCGAGCGCGCCGACCGCTTCTATGCCGCAACCGGCCTTTCCACGGAGGTGCTCGGCTATGTCGCCTGACATGCTTTTCGACCTGCTCTGGAAATCCCTGCTGCAGACGCTGCACATGGTCGCCGTCTCCGGCCTCGTCGGCTCGCTGATCGGCTTGCCGATCGGCGTGTTCCTCGCCACCTCCGGCCGGAACGAGCTCTTCCCCGCGCCGGCGCTGAACTATGCCATCGGGCTGATCGTCAACGCGGCGCGCTCGACGCCCTTCATCATCCTCGTCGTCGCGATCATTCCCTTCACCCGCCTCCTGACCGGCACGTCGATCGGCACCACGGCGGCCATCGTGCCGCTGACCATCGCGACCGTTCCCTTCTTCGCGCGTCTCGTCGAGGCTGCGATCCGGGAAATCGACAAGGGGCTGATCGAAGCGGCCCGCGCCATGGGCGCGACGCCCATGCAGATCGTCTTCAAGGTGCTTCTCGCAGAAGCCCGCCCTGCGATCCTGCTCGCCTTCACCATGACCATCGTCAGCCTGATCGGCTATTCGGCCATGGTCGGCGCGGTCGGCGGCGGCGGACTCGGCGACCTCGGCATCCGCTACGGCTACCAGCGCTTCATGCCGGAGGTAATGCTGGCCGTGGTGATCGTGCTCATCGTCCTCGTGCAGCTCGTCCAGAGCGCGGGCGACGCGCTCGCCCGGCGCTTCGACAAGCGCAACCGCAAGAGCTGACGCTATCCCCTCCCAAATCCATGTAACATCAAGGAGATATACATGATGAAGTTCCTCGTCTCGGCGGCCCTCGCCGCCCTCATCAGCGTTCCGGCGCTCGCCGAAGACATCAAGATCGGCGTCACGCCCGGCGAGCACGCGCAGATCATGGAAAAGGTCAAGGACGTCGCCGCCAAGAAGGGCCTCAACATCGAGATCCTGGAATTCTCCGACTATGTCGTGCCGAACCAGGCGCTGGCCGATGGTGACCTCAACGCCAATTCCTTCCAGCACCAGCCCTATCTCGATAACCAGATCGCCGACCGCGGCTTCGATCTCGTCAGCGTCGGCAAGACCATCACCACGCCGATGGGCGTCTATTCCAAGAAGGTGAAGAACCTCGGCGAGCTTGCCGAAGGCGCGACCGTCGCCATCCCGAACGACCCGACGAACGGCGGCCGCGCGCTGCTCATCCTCGCCAAGGAAGGCCTCATCAAGGTCAAGCCGGAAGCGGGCCTGAAGGCCGGCCCCGCCGACGTCATCGAGAACCCGAAGAACATCCAGTTCTCCGAACTCGACGCCGCGCAGCTTCCCCGCTCGCTGGATGACGTCGACGCCGCCGTCATCAACACGAACTACGCAATGGAAGCGGGCCTTCACCCGAAGACCGACGCCATCGCCATGGAAGGCAGCGAGTCGCCCTATGCCAACGTGATCGTCGTGCGCCGCGCCGACAAGGACGCCCCCTGGGTCAAGACCCTTGTCGAAGCCTATCACGATGACAGCATCAAGGCCTTCATCAACGACGAGTTCAAGGGCGCCCTGATCCCCTCCTGGTAAGCCCAGGGCACCAACCCGAGCATGCGATGCGGCGCCCTTCCCGACGGAAGGGCGCCGCATCCGTTTCCGGATCACCGCGGCGCGGAACAATCGCGGCCCGTCCGCATTGCACCCGCTTTGAAGCGGGAGTGCGGATGTGGCGCCGAGAGCGAACTGGAAAGGTTTCCTGAAGGTGGGCGAGCTGGTCTGCCCGGTCGCGCTCTACACCGCCGCCTCGACGAGCGAGCGCATTTCCTTCCACATGCTCAACCGCCGCACCGGCAACCGGCTGCACCGGGAATTCGTCGACAGCCAGACGGGCAAGGTGGTGGAGCGCGAGGACCAGGCGAAGGGCTACGAGGCCGGCGAGAACGACTATATTGTGCTCGACGCCGAGGAAGTCGCCTCGGCGGTGCCGCAGAGCGACAAGACGATGGATATCGAGGCCTTCATCGCCTGCGCCGATATCGACGATCTCTATTTCGATAAGCCCTATTATCTCGCGCCGTCCGACCGCCACGGCGCGGAGGCCTTCGCGCTGATCCGCGAAGGAATGAAGGCGAAGGACGTGGCGGCTCTCGCCGCCACGGTGCTCTTCCGCCGCATGCGCACCCTCCTCATCCGCCCGCACGGCGAGGGGCTCCTCGCCACCACGCTCAACTTCGACTACGAAGTGCGCCCGGCCGAGGAGGCCTTCGCGGACATTCCCGACATCAGGCTCAAGGGCGAGATGCTGGATCTCGCCGAGCACATCATCCGCACCAAGATCGGCCGCTTCGCCCCGAAGACGTTCGACGACCGCTACGATGCCGCGCTGGCCGAGGTGGTGAAGGCGAAGATCGAAGGCCGCAAGATCAGGCCCGTCAGGCCGAAGGCCGAGGGCAAGGTCATCGACCTCATGGAAGCGCTGCGCCAGAGCGCCGGCGAGACGGGCAAGCCCGGCAAGGCAAAACGCGGCGGCGCGAAAAAGGCCGCATCGACACGCAAGCCGGCAGCGACCCGGCGAAAGGCAGGGTGACCCATGGCGACGCTGGACGTCTACCGGCAGAAACGCGACTTCACGTCCACCGCCGAGCCGAAGGGCAGGAAAGGCCGCAGGAGCGGCCACAGCTTCGTCATCCAGAAGCACGACGCCACGCGGTTGCATTACGACTTCCGCCTCGAAATGGATGGCGTTCTGAAAAGCTGGGCGGTGACGCGAGGCCCCAGCCTCGTGCCGAGCGAGAAGCGCCTCGCCGTGCATGTGGAGGACCACCCGCTGGAATACGGCGACTTCGAGGGCACGATCCCCAAGGGCGAATATGGCGGCGGCACGGTGATCGTCTGGGATCGCGGCACCTGGACGCCGCTCGGCGACGCCCGCAAGGCCTATGCCAAGGGCCATATGGAATTCGAGCTCGACGGCGAGAAGCTGCACGGCCGCTGGCATCTCGTACGCATGCACGGCAGGCCGGGCGAAAAGCGCGAGAACTGGCTGCTGATCAAGGGCGACGACGAATTCGCGGTGCCCGAGGGCGAGGACGACCTTCTCGAAGAGCGGCCGGAATCGGTGAAGACCGGGCGAGACATCGCCGATGTCGCCGGCGAGGAACCCGGCTGGTCCTCCAGGACCGGACGCATCCGCAAATCGGCCGCCGGAAAGACGGCGAGGGCGAGGGCGAAGAAGACGGAGCCGGCGGCCGAGGAGGCCACGGCCCCCGACCCCGCCGGCCTCAAGGGCGCCCGCAAGGCGAAACTGCCCGACTTCCTGCCCCCGACGCTGGCGACGCTGGCCGCTTCGCCGCCGGTCGGCGAGCGCTGGCTGCACGAGATCAAGTTCGACGGCTACCGGCTGCAGGCCCGCATCGAGGCCGGCCGCATCAAGCTCCTCACCCGCAGCGGGCTCGACTGGACGAAGAAGTTCGGCAAGGCCGTCGTCGCGGCACTCAAGGACCTGCCCGTCGGCACGGCGCTGATCGACGGCGAGCTCGTCGTGGAGAACGGCGCCGGCGCATCGGACTTCTCCGCGCTTCAGGCCGATCTCAGCGAGGGGCGCGACGACCGGTTCGTCTTCTACCTCTTCGACCTTCTCCATCTCGACGGCTACGACCTGACGCGCATGCCGCTGGAGGAGCGAAAATCCCTGCTCGAAAAGCTCGTGCCGGGAACCGGGGGCATCCTGCGCTACAGCCAGCATTTCGACGAGAACGGCGCGCTGGTGCTGAACCACGCCTGCCGCCTCAGCCTCGAAGGCGTCGTCTCGAAACTGCGCGACGCGCCGTACCGGGAAGGCCGCAGCAAGAGCTGGATCAAGTCGAAATGCTCGGCGCGGCAGGAATTCGTCATCGGCGGCTATGTCCCCTCCACCGTCTCGCGCCAGGCGATCGGCTCGCTGGTGCTCGGCGTCTACCGCAACGGCAAGCTGGACCCCGTCGGCCGCGTCGGCACCGGCTTCAGCGCGAGCGTCGCCGCCGATCTCTTCCGGCGGCTGAACCGCATGCGGACGGACGAGAGCCCCTTTTCCCGCAAGCTGACGGCGGAGGAAGCGCGGCAGGCGCGCTATGTGCGGCCGGAACTGGTGGCGGAAGTGGAATTCCGGGCCTGGACGGCCGACGGGCATCTGCGCCATGCTGCCTTCCGGGGCCTGAGGGAAGACAAGCCAGCCACGGAGGTCGTTGCCGAAGTGCCGAAGTCGAAAGCCACCGAAAAAGCCGCGGCCGCCCCTCGGGCCGAAAAGCCGTCGCGCCGCACCGTGCGCCTCACCCATCCCGACCGGGTCTACTGGCCCGCCGAGGGCGTCACCAAGGAAGGGCTTGCGGACTACTACACGGACGTCTGGCGCTATATCGCGCCGCATATCGTCGGCCGGCCGCTCGCCCTCTTGCGCGCGCCGGGCGGCATCGACGGGCAGACCTTCTTCCAGAAGCACGCCTGGAAGGGCATCAACGCCCATGTCATCGAGGTGCAGGACCCGGCAGAGAAGGACGACGAGCCCTATGTCGCCATCGAGGATCTCGACGGCCTGATGGGGCTGGTTCAGGCGGGCACGCTGGAAATCCACCCCTGGGGCTCGACGCTGGCCGACTGGGAACGGCCGGACCGCATCATCATGGACCTCGACCCCGGCGAGGAGGTGACATGGCAGGCCGTCATCGACGCGGCGGAGGAGACCCGCAAGCGCCTCGAAGCGGCGGGCCTTGCGGTCTTCGTGAAGACCTCCGGCGGCAAGGGTCTGCATGTCTGCGCCCCGCTCAAGCCCTCCGCGCGCTGGCCCGCCGTCAAGGCCTTCTGCAAGGGCATCGCCGACGCCATGGCGAAGGACAGCCCCGACAAATACGTCTCCACCATCACCAAGTCGAAACGGCGCGGCAAGATCCTCATCGACTACCTGCGCAACCAGCGCGGCATGACCGCCGTGGCGCCCTATTCCACGCGTGCCCGCCCCGGCGCTGCGGTCTCCATGCCGCTGGCATGGAGCGAGCTCAGCCCCGATATCGGCCCGGCCTATTTCACGGTCGACAACACGCCGACGCGCCTTGCGGCGCTTCGCTCCGATCCGTGGGAGGATTTCAGGAAGGCGGCCAAGCCGCTGCTGAAGGCGAAGGCGGGGGGCTGAGCTACCTGCCCTTGCCTTCCGCCTTGATGCTTTTGCGCAGCGCATCCATGATGTTGACGACATTGCCCGAGGTCGGCGGCGGCGCCTTGGCCTTCGCGGGACGCTTGCGGCCCTTCTTCTTGGCCGCGATGATGTCGAGAAGCCGGTCCTGCACCGGATCGTCCGCCATCTTCGGATCCCAGTCCTTGGTTCGCTCCTTGATGAGCGTCTTCACCAGCGAGAGGGCTTTGGATTCGGGCTTGGCGTCCTTCAGCCCCGCGAAATAATCCTTGTCGTCGCGCACCTCGTCGCCGTAGCGCAGCGTCCAGAGCACGATGCCCTTGCCGCGCGGCTCCAGCATCACCGCCCGTTCGCGGCGATAGAGCACGAGCCGCGATATGCCGACCGTGCCGGTCGCGGCCATGGCCTCGCGGATGACGGAGAACGCTTCCTCGCCCACCGTATCGTTCGGCACGAGATAATGCGGGGAATCGTACCAGATCCATTCGATGCTCTCGCGCGGCACGAAGCTCTCGATATCGATGGTGCGCGTGCTTTCCAGCGCCACCGCCTCGATCTCCTCGTCCTCCAGCATCACATAGTCGTCCTCCCCGCGTGGATAGCCCTTCACCTCGTCGTCCTCGTTCACCGCCTTGCCGGTGACGGCATCGACATAGCGGCTGACGACGGGATTGCCCGTCTTCACGTTCAGCGTCCGGAAGCGGACTTTGTCCTCCGCGGAAATCGCCGGCGACATCGCTACCGGGCAGGTGACGAGCGAGAGCTTGAGATAGCCCTTCCAGAACGAGCGCGGCGCCATCAGCCCTTCCCCCCGATAGGCAGGTGGCGGGACATGGCGAAGCGTTCGGCGAATTCGATATCCTCCTGCGTGACGATGGGAATGGGATCGGACAGGATGGCGAGAAGCGCTTCGCGCGAGATGGAATCCTCCTCCAGCGCCTCCATCAGGGCGCCGCGGGTCTCCCGCTCGGCGCGCAGCAGCGCCGCCAGCGCCAGGATCAGCCTGTCCTTGTTGTCCATGGGTTCGAACCTCCGCAAACGCGCATCGTCTCCTCTAATGCGCCATATCACCTTGGGTTCCCGGAACATTCGGCCGGCGGCGCGGTTCGACTCGCACGGTGAAGGAGAAGGAAGATGACAAAGAAAAGGAAGAAGAAATGGTCGCAGGACGTGACCGAAAACAGCGACGCGCTCGACCTGAAAGACGGCGTCTTCAAACAGCGCAGCGCCAGCAGGATTGCCGAATCCCTGAAGCAGTCCGCCGAACGGAGTGACCGACGCAAATCGAGCCCTTTCCGTTCGGCCATGTCCATGCTCACATTCTATATCAACCGGGCCGGCGACCAGCTCTCGGCGCAGCGGCGCCATACGCTGGAAAAGGCCAAGGACGAATTGCGCAAGGATTTCGGCAAGGCCCCCAAAGGCGGCAAGTGAGGCGACATGAAGCAACCGGAAACGCTGTTCTTCCCCCCGAGCGAATGGGTGCCCAACCATCCCTTCCTGCCGGTGCTGGTCTATCGCGACCTCTTCGGCGGCAAGGAGGAGGATGCGGCCCGCGCCTTCGAAGGGATGTTCCACGACGCGGGCTGGCAGGGGCTCTGGCGCAACGGCGTCTTCTCCTACCAGCACTACCATGTCGGCGCGCATGAAGTTCTCGGCATCGCAGGCGGCAAGGCAGAACTCCTGATCGGCGGGCCGGAGGGCGCCACCGTCGATGTCCGCTCCGGCGATTGCCTTGTACTGCCCGCCGGCACCGGCCACAGGCGGATGTCCGCAAGCGACGATTTCCTGGTGGTCGGCGGCTATCCGCCGGGCCAGCACGCGGATATCGAAACGCAAGCCGCGACGCCCGGCGAACTGAAGATCATCGCCGCCTTGCCGATCCCGGCAAGCGATCCGGTCTACGGCATCGCCGGCCCGCTCCTCTCGCTTTGGCGAGAGGGTGCCACGCGCTAAAGCAATGCCGGCAAAAGTGCGCAGCGGTTTCGCTGGGATTGCTCCAGCGTCGGCCTATTCGACGACCGCGGCTATCTCGCTCTCGGCGCGGCCGCGCAGGGGGCGTTCCGGCATGAGGTGGTAGACGACCAGCGACAGCGCCATGGCAAGGGCGCAGGCGATGAAGATATAGGCGAAGGGCATGGCGGAGGCCGCGCCGGCTGCTGCCGCCTGCACGCCCTCGCCGCCGAGCGGCAGGCCGTTGCCGAGCGCGATGGCGCCCAGCGCCGCGACGCCGAGAGCGCCGCCGAGCGAGCGCAGGAAGGTCAGGAGGCCGGTGGCGACGCCGAGATGCGCCTGGTCGACCGCGTTCTGCACGGAAACCGTGGTGACCGGGAACGTCATGCCGGTGCCGAAGCCGACACCGATGGTCAGCAGTTCCAGTACGACCAGCGACGACCGGCCGGCGACGGCCGCAAGGACGGCAAGGCAGACCAGGCTGAGCACGCCGCCGATAAGGGCGATCCGCTTGTAATGGGTGAAGCGCGGGATCGCCCGGCCGCTTGTCGTGGCGCCGAAGACGGTGCCGAGCAGCAGGCCGAGCATCGCCATGCCCGAGCCGCCGGCCGTCAGCCCGTGGGCCGACTGCACATAGACCGGAAGGTAGACCGAGAGGCCGACATTGGCGGCCTGTACGAGGAAGATGGCGATCGTGCCCCAGCGCACGACGGGATCGGCGAGGACCTCCAGCGAGATCAGCGGCTCGGCGGCATGGCGCAGGCGCAGCGCGAAGAGGGCCCAGAGCACGACCGAGCAGGCGAGGAGCCCGAGGATTTGGGGCGAAAGCCAGGGATAGGTGCTGCCGCCCCAGTTGAGCGCCAGAAGGAGCAGCGAGGTCGCCGCGACGAGGAGCGTCGCGCCCGCCGCGTCGATGCTGTGCGTGCGCGCCACCCGCGGCAGCTTCTTCAGCGGGTTGTTGATGATCGCCAGCGCCACGATGCCGAGCGGAATGTTGATCCAGAAGATCAGCGACCAGTGGAGATGTTCGGCGAAGGTGCCGCCGAGGAGCGGGCCGGCAATGCTGGCGACCGCCCATGTTCCCGAGATCCAGGCGGCGTAGCGGGCGCGCTCGCGCGGCGGCACGAGGTCGCCGATCACCGTCTGCGAGAGCGCGAAGAGGCCGCCGCCGCCGAGGCCCTGCACGGCGCGGCCGACGATCAGGGTCAGCATGTTGGGCGCGAGCGCGCTCACCAGCGAGCCGATAAGGAAGATGACGATGGCGGCGAAGATCGTCGTGCGGCGGCCGTGCACGTCCGAGATCTTTCCGTAGAGCGGCGCCATGGCCGTCGCGGTCAGGAGATAGCCCGTCACCACCCAGGGCAGGTAATCCGCATGGCCGAGCGCGTGGCCGATGGTCGGCATGGCGGGCGCGACGATCGTCTGGTCGAGCGCGGCGAGGAGCATGGAGAGAAGGACGCCGCCGATGATGACGTTCTTTTCCTGCTCCGAAAGGGCGGGAGCCGTTGCCGACGTTCCGTGCGGGTGACGTGCCTCGTTCATGGTGCTGTCCGCTTTGAGATGGCGTATGCAGCCGCCGGTTTCGTGAATCGGGCCGCCGCCGTGCTGGGGAAAACACCGTAAAACATCTTCCGCAGCGGGATGTCCACCTATTTGCGCCCGCCCGGCCGGTGGCGCGGGCGAATGCACGGAAACGTGATCGGCGGCGGCGGGGCGCGTCAGGCGATGTCCGGCAGGTTCGTGGCCGGCTCGCCGTCGCGCACGACGACTTGGCCGCGGCGGATGACGGTGCGCTTGTGCGGCGTCAGGGCCACGGCCTCGGCAAGGGTGCTGGCGGGCACCAGAACGAGGTCGCCATGGTCGCCTTCGGCAAAGCCGTAGCGAGCAAGGCCGATGCCCTCGGCGCCGCCGAAGGTGCAGATGCGCATGGTTTCTGCAAGGTCGGCGTCGTTGGTCATGCCGTTGCGCTGGGCGAGGTACTTCGCCCGCTCCAGCATGTCGCCATTGCCCCACGGTTCCCAGGTGCCCTGGATGCCATCTGAGCCGGAGGCGACGACGAGGCCGCTCTGCCGCATCAGCCGGAGCGGCAGGGCAGGGGCCGAGGGGCTGCCGACCGTCATCACCGCGATGCGCTCGGCCGCCAGTGCCTCGATCAGGGCCTTCTGCCGCGCGGCGTCCAGCATGCCGAGGCAGTAGCCGTGGCTGACCATGACCTTGCCCTGCATGGAAAGCGCGCGCGTGCGCTCGATGATGAGCTCCAGGCAGAAGGCGCCGAGTTCGCCGAGTTCGTGCAGATGGATGTCGATGGGCTTCCCGTGGCGCTCGGCGAGCGAGAAGATCGCATCGAGATGGCGCACCGGATCGCGCTCGATGGTGGCGGGGTCGATGCCGCCGACGATATCGGCGCCGGCCTTCATCGCTTCGTCCATCAGCTCGAAGGTGCCCTCGCGCGGCAGCATGCCGCTCTGCGGGAAGGCGACGATCTGCACATCCACGAGATCGCGCAGCGCCTCGCGGGTTTCCAGCACGCCCTCGATATTGGCGATACCGATTTCCGTGTCGACGTCGACATGGCTGCGGATGTGAAGGACGCCGAGCTTCAGCGTCTGGAGGATCTGCCGGGCGGACTGCCTTCGGGCGTCGATGCCAAGCTCGCGCTTGGCGTTGCGGTCGGCGAGGATGCGGTGGTCGCGGGTCGGGCCGACGCGGTTTTCGAACCAGTCCATGCCGATCAGCGTCTTGTCGAGATGGGTATGTGCCTCGACGAGGCCGGGCAGGGCGATGAAGCCCGCAGCATCGATTTCCCGGGCGGGACGGTCGCCGCCCGCGGCGCTGAAACGCCCGCCGCGGATGAGGAGGTCCACCGGCGCGGCGCCCATCGGGCGGGCGTTGCGGATGAGGATGTCTTCGGTCATGTCCGGTTTCCTTTCTTCACGCGATGCCGGCGCGCCGCATGGCGAGCCGGAAGGCCTTTTCCGCCCGGTCGAGGATGGCGTCCTCGTCCTGACCGACGAGTTTGCGCCCGCGCATCAGGATGCGCCCGCCGACAATGGTCGTGTCCACGTCCGCGCCGTTGGCGAAGCGCGCGAGGCGCTGCACCGGATCGACCGGCGGCCACAGATGCGGCTGGCGCATGTTGACGAGCAGGATGTCGGCGCGCTTGCCCACTTCCAGCGAGCCGATCTCGCTTTCCATGGAGAGGGCGCGGGCGCCCTCGATGGTTGCCATTTCGAGAAGCTCGGACGGCGGCAGCACGGTATCGTCGCGGAAATGGCGGGCGTGGTAGCGGTGCGCCTGGAACATGTTGCGGAACATGTCGAAGGAACGGTCGGGCGCGGCGGCATCGGTACCGAGCGAGACGGTGATGCCTTCCGCCCGCAATTCCGGCGCGGGGCAGCGGCCGGAGACCGACATCAGTGCGCTCGGATTGTGCGCGACCTTGGCGCCGGTGCGCTTCAGAACGGCCCTGTCCGCTTCGGTGAGGTCGACGCAATGGGCAAGCAGCGAGCGGCCGTCGAAGAGGGCCATTTTCTCGTCGGCGGCGGAAATCGAACCGTCGCGGTGGCCGTCCTGGACGAGCAGGACGCCTTTTTCCCGCGCGAGCCGCTGCGCTTTTTTCGAAAGGTCGATTGCCGCGCCGTCCTCCAGCTCCGCCGCATTGAAGACGGGGAGAGACACCGCCAGTTGTATGCGGTCGCTGCGGCCGGCCCAGGCGTCGATCAGCCCGGCGCTAACATCGAGCTGCACATCCGGGGAGACGGCGACATCGTCATGGGCTTCTGCGCGCCAGGTGCGGTATACGCTTGCGGCGGACGGCCTGTTGGGGCCGACGGCGAGCACTTCGCGCACGCCCATGGCAAGGATCGCGGCCAGATGGGCTTCGGCGGCCTCGGGGGCCTCCGTGCGCATGATGTCCGGGCCGCCGCCGAAGAGCAGCGCGGCGGTGGTGGTGCCGCACTGGATGCGCTCGGCTGCCGACAGGGCCGCCTCCGCCGCCCAGAATTCCGGGTCCGTGGCTTCCGCATAGATGCGGCCGGTGGTCGTCATCCAGTCGTCGGAATCGCCGCCGAGGCCCTTGGTCAGCATGTGGCCGGCATGGGCGTGGGTGTCGATCAGGCCGGGCATGATGACCATGCCGGCAGCGTTGATGCGTTCCGCATCCGCCATGCCGTCCGCTGCACCCGCGCCGATCGCGGTTATGCGCCCATCCTCCACCAGCACGTGGCCGCGCTCGAATAGGCGCCGATCGGCATCCATGGTGATGACCACACCGTTCTCGATCAGCAGAGCCTTCGTCATCGAATTTCCTCCCGCAGTGATTGCATGCGAATTGCGCCATGTCATGTGCGCAAGGCCTAATCTTTGTATCTTGATATTGCGCGCATGTTATGTACAGTCATATTGAAAATAATCGTATGCAAATTTTTTGGGAACAAGCATACAAACTTGGGAGATCCTGGTGAAAACCTATCTGAAAACCCTTTTGGCGGGGCTTGCCGTGCTGGCGCCGCTTTCCACCCCCGCCCTTGCCGAAACGCTGCGCTGGTCGGCCTCGGGCGACGTCATCTCCTACGATCCGAACGCCCAGGTCGACAGCTTTACGCAGAGCGTCCAGCACATGGTCTTCGACCCGCTGGTCCGCCGCAACAAGGAGCTGAAGCTCGAGCCGGCGCTTGCCACGTCCTGGGAGATCGTCGAGCCGACCCGCTGGCGCTTCAAGCTGCGCCAGGGCGTGAAGTTCCATGAAGGCCAGCCCTTCAATGCCGACGACGTGGTGGCCACCATCGAGCGCCAGATCGATCCCGGCGCGCGCAACCGCGAGAACCTCTCCGCCGTCACCGGCGTCGAGAAGGTGGACGACTACACGGTCGACCTCATCCTGCGCGGCCCCTATCCGCTGCTGCTCAACGACCTTGCCGCCATTTACATCATGAGCAAGCCGTGGATGGCCGAGCACGACGCGCTGAAGCCGGGCAACACGGCGACCGGCGTCGTCACCTATGCCAGCGCCCACGCCAACGGCACCGGTCCCTTCAAGCTGAAGAGCTACGAGCCGGATTCCCGCTCGGTCTTCGAGGTCAACAAGGACTGGTGGGACAAGCCCGAGCATAACCTGACGGAAGTGGAATTCCGCCCGATCGCCTCCGACGCGACGCGCGTCGCCGCGCTGCTTTCCGGCGAGGTCGACATGATCGCGCCGGTTCCGCTGCAGGATATCGACCGCATCGCCTCCACCGACGGGCTGAAGGTCGTGGAAAACCCCTCGCTGCGCACCATCATGCTGGCGTTGAACTTCAAGAAGGAACTGCATGCCGATCCGGGCGTGCCGAACCCCATGCTGAACGAGAAGGTGCGCCAGGCGCTCTGGCACGCCATCGACCTCAACACGATCCAGAAGCGGCTGATGCGCGGCAAGTCGCGCGTCGCCGGCATGCTCGTCGCCCCGGCCGTCACCGGCCATGACGACGCCATCGACGTGCCGCTGGAATACGATGTCGACAAGGCGAAGGCGCTGATGGCCGAGGCCGGTTATCCGGACGGCTTCAAGACGGGCCTTTCCTGCTCCAACGACCGCTACATCGCCGACGAGCAGATCTGCCTTGCGATCTCCTCCATGTGGGCGAAGATCGGCGTGAAGGTCGACCTCAACGTCGAAAGCAAGACGACCTATTTCCCGCGCATGGACAATGGCGAACTCGACGTCTACCTGCTCGGCTGGGCCTCGCTGCCGGCAATGGACGGCTACAGCGTCCTGCAGGCGCTGCTCGCCACCAATGACGGCACCTATGGCGGCTCCAATCCGAACGGCCTTTCGGACCCGCGCATCGACGCGCTCGCCCGCTCGGCCGCGGTGGAACTCGACGAGGCCAAGCGCATCGACATGCTGAAGGAAGCCTTCCGCATCACCCATGACGAGGCCCTGTTCATTCCGCTGCACCAGCAGCCGGTCGCCTGGGCCATGAGCGACAAGGTCGACATCCCGCAGTTCCCGGACGAATACGTTCGCCCGTGGTTCGCGCAGGTCAAAAAGTAGCGGGTTCTCCCACGGCTGGTCCCGGCAGGCGAAAGCAGGCCGGGACCGATCGGCATCCGGGCTCCATTTTCCGCAGGCGAGAAGCCGGGAGGAAGCGGGAGCGCAACGGCCCGGTTTCCGCCCCCAGGGCATGATCGCTCCCTGAAGGACCATTCCGATGCTCAGACTTCTTTCCGTGAGGCTTCTGCAGGCCATCCTCGTGATGCTCGCCGTGACAGCCGTCGCCTTCGTCATGTTCCGCTTCGTCGGCGATCCCGTCGCCTCCATGGTGCGCGAAGGCGCGACCCAGGCGGAAAAGGACGCCCTGCGCATGGCGCTCGGCCTCGACAAGCCCATCGTCACGCAGTTCCTCGATTTCGTCGGCCAGGTGCTGACCGGCAATCTCGGCACGAGCTTCCGCTACCAGCAGCCGGTCGTCGGCCTCCTGATGAGCCGCCTTCCGGCGACGCTGGAACTCGTCATCGTCGCCACGCTGCTGGCGCTGTGCATCGGCATTCCGCTCGGCGTGCTCTGCGCGCTGAAACCGCATTCCTTCCTCTCGCGCTTCACCCAGTCGGCAACGCTCGTCGGCATCTCCATGCCCACTTTCGTCACCGGCCTGCTGCTGATCCTCGTCTTCGCGGTCAATCTGCGCTGGCTGCCTTCGTCCGGCCGCGGCGACCTCGTCGATCTCGGCTTCTGGCAGACGGGTTTCCTCACCCTATCGGGCCTGAAGTCGCTGATCCTGCCGTCGATCACGCTGGCGCTCTTCCAGCTCACGCTGATCATGCGGCTGGTGCGCTCGGAGATGATCGACGTGCTGTCGTCGGATTATATCCGCTTCGCCTTCGCCCGCGGCCTGCCGCGCGCCTATATCTACGGCCGCCTTGCGCTGCGCAACGCGCTGATGCCGGTCGTCACCGTCACCGGCCTTCAGATCGGCCAGCTCATCGCCTTCGCCATCGTCACCGAGACGGTGTTCCAGTGGCCGGGCATGGGCCTGCTCTTCACCAATGCCGTCGGCTATCCCGACATGCCGGTGCTCGCCGCCTACCTGCTCTTCGTCGGCTTCCTCTTCGTCATGATCAACATGATCGTCGACATTCTCTACACCTTCATCGATCCGCGCCTGAGGACACGATAATGGCCACGCAATCCCTGATGCGCCGGCTTCCGCCGGTTTCCGTGATGATCGCCGGCCTCGTGCTCGCCGTCATGCTCGTGCTCGTCCTCTTCGCGCCGATGATCGCGCCGATGGACCCGCGCGACGTTTCTTCCTACTCGCTCATCGACATGGAGATCCCGCCTTCCTTCATGGACGGCGGCGATCCGCGCTTCCTCCTCGGTACGGACAACCAGGGCCGCGACCTCGTCTCGGTCATCCTGTTCGGCCTGCGCATTTCCGTCGTCATCGGCCTCGGTGCGGTGCTGTTTTCCGCCGCGCTCGGCGTGATCCTCGGCCTTGTCGCCGGCTTCTTCGGCGGCATCGTCGACAGCATCGTCATGCGTATCGCCGACGTGCTCGTCAGCTTCCCGACCATCCTGGTCGCGCTCCTCATCAGCGGCATCGCCCGGGCGCAGTTCAGCGCCGACACGATGCTGACCTGGGCGCCGCTGGTGCTGATCTTCTCCATCGCCGTCAACGAATGGGTGCAATATGCCCGCACGGTGCGCGCCTCGACCATGGTGGAGGTGGCGCGCGACTATGTGCGCGCTGCCAAGGTGATCGGCCTGCCCTCCGGGCGCATCATGGGCCGGCATATCCTGCCGAACGTCATGAGCTCGGTCATGGTCATCGCCACGATCAACCTCGCCGGCGCGATCCTGACGGAGGCGACGCTCTCCTTCCTCGGCGCCGGCATGCCGCCGACCTATCCCTCGCTCGGCACGCTGATCCGCGTCGGCAACCAGTTCCTGTTCTCCGGCCTCTGGTGGATCGCCGTCATGCCGGCGGCGGTGCTCGTCGTCCTCGTGCTCGCCGTCAACGTGATCGGCGACTATCTGCGCGACCGCTTCAACCCGAAACTGATGGCCCGCTGAGATGACCGAAACAAAGCCCCCCGTTCTCGACATCCGCAAGCTGCGCGTCGAATATCCGCTGGCCAACGGCGACACGCTCGTCGCCGTCAAGGACATCGACCTCCTCATCCGCCCGGGCGAGATCCACGCCCTTGTCGGCGAATCCGGCGCCGGCAAGACCACGGTCGGCAATGCGCTGATGGGCCTGTTGCAGGCCCCCGGCAAGATCGCCTCCGGCTCCATCGAGATCGCCGGCAAGCCGATCGACCTGCGCACCGGCCGCACCGAGGGCATCGTGCCCGGCCGCGACGTCGGCGCGATCTTCCAGGACCCGATGACGAGCCTCAACCCGCTCTTCACCGTCGAAAGCCAGCTCTGCGAGGGCATGCTCGCCCATCTGAAGCTTTCCCGCCCGGCGGCGAGGGCGCGTGCTCTGGAATTGATGAAGGCCGTCGGCATTCCCGAGCCGGAGCGCCGGCTCGGCTCCTATCCGCACCAGCTTTCCGGCGGCCAGCGCCAGCGCGTCGTCATCGCGACGGCGCTCGCCTGCAACCCGCAGCTCATCGTCGCCGACGAGCCGACCACGGCGCTCGACGTGTCGGTGCAGGCGCAAATCCTCAAGCTGATCCGCGACCTTGCCGACGAGCGCGGCGTCGGCGTGCTGCTCGTCACGCACAATATGGGCGTCGTCGCCGAGATCGCCGACCGCGTCACCATCATGCAGAACGGCGCGGTGGTGGAGAGCGGTACGGCGCGCGAGGTGCTGACCAATCCGCAGGCGCCCTATGCCCGCACGCTGATCGCCGCCGTGCCGCCGATCGAGCACCGCCTTGAGCGCCTGCCGGTGCCGAGCGAGGAAACGCAGGTGACGCTCGATGCCCGCGCCAGCGTGCGCGGCAAGAGCACGAAGAGCGAAACGGGCAGCAGGGACGACGTCGTCCTCTCCGTTCGTGATCTCGCCGTCGAATATGGCGGGCGTTCGCTCATCCCCGGCCGCAAGGCGTCCGTCTTCAAGGCGGTGAAGGGCGTTTCCTTCGACGTCCGCCGCGGGGAGATCTTCGGCCTCGTCGGCGAATCGGGCTGCGGCAAGACCACCGTCGCCAACACCATCGCCGGCCTCGTCACCCAGAGTTCGGGCAGCATCGACTTCCAGGGCACGGAACTTGGCGCCAGGCGCGAGAAATCCGTCCGGCAATCCTTGCAGATGGTGTTCCAGGATCCCTATTCGGCGCTGAACCCGCGCCTGCGCATCAATTCCGCCATTGCCGAGCCGATCCTGTTCTACAAGCTCGCCTCCAATGCGGAAGAGGCGCGGCAGGATGCAAAGACGCTGCTCGAGGCGGTGGGCCTGCCGGCCGATGCGGGCGGGCGTTTCTCGCACGCCTTCTCCGGCGGCCAGCGCCAGCGCATCGCCATTGCCCGCGCGCTCGGCCCGCGCCCGTCGCTGCTGATCTGCGACGAGCCGACCTCGGCGCTCGACGTCTCGGTGCAGGCGCAGCTCCTCAACCTCCTCAAGGACCTGCGCGACCTTGCCGGCCTTTCCATGCTGTTCATCAGCCACGACCTCGCGGTGATCCGTCAGATGTGCGACCGCATCGCGGTGATGAAGGCGGGCGAGATCGTCGAGCTGGCCGATACGGAGACGCTGTTCACCGCGCCGCAGCACGACTACACCAAGGAGCTGCTGCGGCTCGCGCCCTCGCTCGATCGTATCCTTTCGCGCCAGACGGCCGCGGAGTGACTGAAGGGAGACCCTCCATGGCCGATATCCTCATCAAGAACGGTACCGTCATCGCCATCGATCCGGAGCGCCGGATCATCGCCGACGGGGCGGTGGCCATCACCGGGGACCGCATCGTCGCCGTCGGCCCGACGGCGGAGGTGGAGGCGGCGCATCCTGCCCGCGAGGTCATCGATGCGCGCGGCATGGCGATCATGCCGGGCTTCGTCGACGCCCACGCCCATGCGGGCCATGGCCTGATCAAGACGCTGGGCGGCGGCAAGAGCGATCCGTGGTACCAGGCGTGCCGCGGGGCCTATACGGTCGGCTCCACGCCGGAATTCTGGTTCGCCGAGGCGCAGCTCGCGGCGCTGGAGCGCCTGCGCTTCGGTGTCACCACGGGTGTCTCGCTGCTCGGCGGCGGCGATTCCATCATGCGCACGGACGAGCCGGTCTATGGCGATGCGCATATGGAAGGCGTGCTCGGCATCGGCACGCGCTCGGTGGTCGCCGTCGGCACGACGCGCCCGCCGCATCCGCTGACCTATGCGCGCTGGGAGGGCGAGACGCGGACGGATTATCCGGTTTCCTTCGACCGGCAGTTCGCCACCTGCAAGACCCTCATCGACCGCTGGCACGGCAGCCATGACGGCCGCCTGCACGTCGCCCTGCTGACGCCGACGCTGCATCGCGGTTATCGGGATGCAGCGGGTGCCGAAGAGGCCGTCGCCCAGTCGCGCGCGGTCAAGCAATATGCGGAAGAGCGCGGCCTCGTCTTCACGCAGGACGGCCACACCAAGGGCAGCGTCCGCATCGCGAACGAGATCGGCATTCTCGGCCCGCGCACGCTGCTGTCTCATGCGACCGGACTGGACGAGGAGGAGATCGCGATCTGCGCCAAGACCGGCACGACCATCGTGCACAATCCGAGCGCCGTCGCCGCCATCCTCGCGCGCTGCCCGGTGACGGAGCTTCTGGATGCCGGCGTCACCGTCGTCATCGGCTCGGATGCGACCGCGCCGGACCGTTCGGCGGACATGTTCCGCCACATGCAGCAATGCATGCACTACCACCGCACCCATTTCCACGACCCGAGCTGGCTGCCACCGGGCAAGGCGCTGGAAATGTGCACCATCGATGCCGCCCGCGTGGTCGGCCTCGAAAGCGAGATCGGCTCGCTGGAGCCGGGCAAGAAGGCTGACGTCATCCTCGTCGACCTGCGCCGGCCGCATCTCTATCCCGCCCATATGCCGGAATACCGCGTCACCTATTTCGCCAATGGCAACGACGTGCACACCGTCCTCGTCGGCGGCAGGGTGCTGCTGCGCGACCGCAAGCCGGTCCATGTCGATCAGGACGCGGTGCTGGACGCCGCCCAGCGCGAGGCCGACCTGATGATCGATCGCCTCGGCCTGCGTTATGCGCTGGAGACGCCCCGGATGTTCTGGGGGCACAGCCGCGACCTCGACCTTATCGAATAGTTTGAAATCCGATTGCCAGACTGGATAGATCCATGACCCTTTCCGACCTCGTCCTCGGCCGCCGCCCGGAAGGCCGCACCGCGCTCTCCGCCCGCTGGATCGTCGCCCATGAAAACGGCCGCCACAGGCTTCTGACCGACGGCGAGATCGTCATCGAGGGGCAGGAGGTCGTCTATGTCGGCCCGCGCTTTCCCGGCGAGGTGGCGCGGCGCATCGAACTTGGCGATGCGCTGGTCTCGCCCGGTTTCGTCGATCTCGACGCCCTGTCGGACATCGACACCACAGTCCTGACCATCGACTACGGTCCCGGCTGGGCGACGGGCCGCGTCTGGCCGCGCAGCTATGTCGAGCGCGGCCCCTACGAGATGTACACGCCGGAGCAGCTCGTCTTCCAGAAGCGCTTCGCCTTCGCGCAGCTGCTCCTGAGCGGCGTCACCTCGGCGCTGCCCATCGCCTCGCTGTTCTATCGCGAATGGGCGGAAACGGTCGCCGAGTTCGAGGGTGCGGCGGATGCGGCGGGCGATCTCGGCCTGCGCGTCTGGCTCGGCCCGGCCTATCGTTCGGGCGGCATGGTCTGCGAGGCGCCGGGCCAGCTTGAGCCGGTCTTCGACGAGGCGCGGGGCCTCAAGGGGCTGGAGGACGCCATCGCCTTTGCCGGCCGCATCGCCGGCCGCCACGAGGGGCTGGTGCAGGGCATGCTCGCGCCGGACCGGGTGGAGACCTCGACGCTGGCGCTTCTCCAGCGCACCATGGCGGCTTCCGCCGAGATGAACCTGCCGGTGCGCCTGCATATGGCGCAGGGCAAGATGGAGCGCCAGACCGTCGCCCGTCTGCACGGCACCACCGCGCCGCAATGGATGGCGCGCCACGGCCTCCTCAACGAGCGGCTGATCGCGCCGCATGCGGTGCAGGCCGAGCCGGAGGACCTCGACCTCTATGCGAAGCATGGCGTGACCATCGCCCATTGCCCGCTGGTCTATGCGCGCGGCGGCGAATATCTCAACTCTTTCCGCCGCTGCCGCGATCTCGGCATCCGCATCGGCATGGGCACGGACACGACGCCGCCCGACATGGTGCTGAACATGGCCGTCGCGCTGATGACCGGCCGCATCGCGGCGGGCGAGGCGGGGCTTTCGACGGCGGAGGTCTTCGACGCGGCGACGCTCGGTGGGGCCGATGCGCTCGGCCGCTCGGATATCGGCCGCCTGCAGCCGGGCTCCAAGGCCGACATCGCCATCTTCGACCTCTCGGACCCGCGCTTCGCGCCGACGGTCGACCCGGTGCAATCGTTGATCTTCGGCGCGACCGGCCGGGTGACGCGCGCCGTCTTCGTCGACGGGCGGCTCTCCATGCGCGACGGCGAGGTGGCCGGCATCGACATCAAGGCGGCGCGGAGACAGGCGCAGGCGCAGTTCGACGGGCTGGTCGCCAAATATCCCGAGCGCAGCTGGGGGCATCCTTCCGTCGAGACGATGTTCCCGCCGACCTATCCGCACTGGAAGGCCGACTAAGGACGGATAGCGGGGCGATTGCCGGACGGGCCCTCCTGTGCGACCATGCGCGCGGGAGGATGTCTGGATGGTGTCGACGCTGTCGCACATACGGGAGATCGAACGCGTCGGCATGGGCGCGGTCAGCCCGCGCGATGCGCCCGTCATCCAGTCCTGGCTGCGCTGCCTCAACGACTACAAGCTCGATCCGGCCGTCGCGCAGGAAGCCTATATCGTTCCCGAACTGAAGCTGCGCGAGCACCGCGAGCAGGCCGAGGAGCTGATCCGCATCGGCCGTTCGGGCCTGGAAGCACTGTTCAACCAGGTGGCCGGACAGAACTACGTGCTGCTGCTTTCCGATGCGCGCGGCGTCACGGTCGATTTCATGGGCGACCCGACCTTCGACAACCAGTTGCGCAAGGCGGGGCTCTATCTCGGTTCGGAGTGGTCGGAGAACCGGGCGGGCACCTGCGCGGTCGGGGCCTGCATGGTCTCCGGCGAGCCGGTCATCATCCATCAGGACGACCATTTCGACACCAGCCATATCGGCCTCACCTGCACCGCCGCGCCGGTCTTCGACACGCTGGGCAGCCTGACGGCCGTGCTCGACATCTCGCAGCTCCGCTCGCCGACGGTGAAGACCAGCCAGCAGCTCGCGCTGCATCTCGTCGCCTCCACCGCGCGGCGCATCGAGCTTGCCAATCTCATTACCCGCACCCGCAACGACTGGGTGCTGCGCCTTGCCCGCTCGCCGGAATTCCTCGATGTCGATCCCGATGCCGCCATCGCCCTCGACGGCAGCGGCCGCATCACCGGCCTCACCCATGGCGGCTTCGGCGCGCTCGCCCGTTCGATGAACCTTGCCGGCCTTTCCACCCGCGATTTCCTCGGCCAGCCGATCTCGCAGGTCTTCGACATCGACGTCGACGACCTGCCGCGCTTCATGCGCGGCCGGTCGAACGGCGAGCGGCTGCTTCAGGCGCGCAACGGGCTGGTGCTGTTCGCGAGCGCCGTCGCGCCGGCGGTCAATCTTCGTTCGGCCGTGCCGGCGCAGCCGCGCCTGCCGCGGGCGCTCCGGGACCTCAGCAACGGCGACGCCGCGATGGAGCGGGTGCAGGCGCGCGCGGCAAAGCTCGCGGCGCGCGATATCCCGATCCTCATCCAGGGCGAGACGGGCAGCGGCAAGGAGTTCCTGGCGCGGGCGATCCATGACGGTTGTGGCGGCAGCGGGGCCTTCGTCGCGGTGAATTGCGCGGCGATCCCCGAACACCTCATCGAATCCGAGCTCTTCGGCTATGCGCCGGGCGCCTTCACCGGCGCCAGCCAGAAGGGCAAGCGCGGCCTGATTGAGGAAGCGAGCGGCGGCGCGCTCTTCCTCGACGAGATCGGCGACATGCCGCTTGCCCTGCAAGGCCGACTCCTGCGCGTGCTTTCGGAAAACGAGGTGCAGCCGGTCGGGGCGCTCAAGGCGCGCGCGGTGCGCCTGAGGGTCCTCTCCGCCTCGCATCGCGACCTTGCCGAACTGGTGCGGGAAGGCCGCTTCCGGCAGGACCTCTATTATCGCCTCAACGCGGCGACGCTCAGCCTGCCGGCGCTTCGGCAGCGGCAGGATCTCGGCTGGCTCGTCGACCAGCTTCTCGCCCGCATCGAGAAGGAGAACGGCGCGTCCTACCGGCTCGACAGGGCGGCGCGGGCCGTGCTGCTCGCCCATGACTGGCCGGGCAACCTGCGGGAACTTTCCAATGCGTTGCGCGTGGCGGCGGCGCTGTCTGAGGGCGGCGTCATCGGCACCGACAGCCTGCCGGATCACCTTTTCGCCGAACCGGCCGCCGCCCGGCCCGGCGACGAGGACGCCCTGCGCCAGGCCCTCACGGACTGCGGCAACAATGTTTCCGCGCTCGCCCGCAAGCTCGGCGTCAACCGCTCCACCATCCACCGCCGCCTCAAGCGCCTCAACTGACGCAACGGCTGCAACACCTGTCGCACGCCACCTGTTGCATCCCGCCCCGCGGTCCGGTTTCCCTTGATGTAAGCCTTTGATAATAATTGGAAATTATTCCATCGGCCGTTCTGGCATGGCGCTTGCTGATCCTCCTGCGCAAGAACGACAGGAGGAACTCAATGAAAGCTCTGCGCTTCCACGCCGCCAAGGACCTGCGTATCGAGGAGGTCGATGCGCCGCCGTCGCCCGGCCCGGGCGAGGTGCTGGTCGAGAACCGCTTCTGCGGTATCTGCGGCACGGACCTGCATGAATATGCCTATGGCCCGATCTTCGTGCCGAAGGAACCGCATCCGTTTACCGGCGCGCACGGCCCGCAGATCCTCGGCCACGAATTCGGCGGGGTCGTCAAGGCCGTCGGCGAAGGGGTCGGCCATGTGAAGCCGGGGGATCGTGTCTCGATCCAGCCGCTGATCATGCCCCGCCATGGCGACTACTACGCCGACCGCGGCCTGTTCCACCTCAGCGGAAACCTCGCGCTCGCCGGCCTGTCCTGGCATTCCGGCGGCATGGCAGAGGCAGCGCTTGTCAACGACTATAACGTCCAGCCCATTCCCGATGCGCTGAGCGACGAGGAAGCCGCCCTGATCGAGCCGACGGCGGTCGCCGTCTACGCCTGCGATCGTGGTGGCGTGACGGCCGGCAACAGCGTGCTCGTCACCGGCGCGGGGCCGATCGGCATTCTCGTCGCCATGGCGGCGCGGGCGGCCGGGGCCTCGCAGATATTCCTGTCCGATCTGAACGATACCCGGCTGGCTCTGGCGCGGGAGGCGCTAGGCGAGGTGCGCACCATAAATCCCAGGACGGAAAAGGTCGGCGACGTCATCCGCGCCGAGACGGAGGGCGGCGTCGGCTGCGATGTCGCCATCGAATGCGTCGGCAACGAACATGCGTTGAAGAATTGCGCGGACGCCGTGCGCAAGCAGGGCGTCGTGGTGCAGACCGGGCTTCACCCCGGCGAGAACCCGCTGAACTGGTTCGACGTCACCTTCAAGGACATCGACATCCGCGGTTCCTGGGCCTACCCGACCCACTACTGGCCGCGCGTCGCCCGGTTGATCGCCAGCGGTCAGATTCCGGCGAGCCGCATCGTCACGAAACGTGTCTCGCTCGGCGAGGCCGTCACCGAAGGGTTCGACCAGTTGCTCGACCCGGCCGGCAAGCACCTGAAGATCCTGATCGACCTCACGCGATAGGCCGGTCCGTTCTGCGGGACGGTTGAGGAGCCGTCCCGTTTCCCACTGAGCAGGAGGAGAAACGATGCTCGAGAAAACCCCCACCACCCGCGTCCAGACACTTCTCGATACGCTCGGCGCGGCCCTTGCCGCCGGCCGGATCGACGATGCCGTCGGCCTTTTCGCCGAGGAATGCTATTGGCGCGACCTCGTCGCCTTCACCTGGAACATCAAGACCGTCGAAGGCCGCGACCAGGTGCGCGACATGCTGCAATCGCAGCTTTCCGCCGCCAAGCCGTCGAACTGGCGGGTCGCTTCGGGCGAGGAGGCGACGGAGAACGACGGCGTCCTTGAAAGCTGGATCACCTTCGAGACGGCGACCGGGCGCGGCTACGGCCTCGTGCGCTTCAAGGACGGCCTCATCTGGACGCTGCTGACGGCGCTTTCAGAGCTGAAGGGCCATGAGGAGAAATCCGGCTTCACCCGCCCGCTCGGTGCGAAGCATGGCCAGAACCTCGGCGCGAAGACCTGGAAGGAGGAGCGCGAGGAGGAGGAGCGCACGCTCGGCTACGAGAAGCAGCCCTATGTCGTCATCATCGGCGGCGGGCAGGGCGGCATCGCGCTCGGCGCACGGCTGCGCCAGCTCGGCGTGCCCACCATCATCCTTGAGAAGAACGACCGGCCGGGCGATAGCTGGCGCAAGCGCTACAAGTCGCTCTGCCTGCACGATCCCGTCTGGTACGACCACCTGCCCTATATCGACTTTCCGAAGAACTGGCCGGTCTTCGCGCCGAAGGACAAGATCGGCGACTGGCTGGAATTCTACACGAAGGTCATGGAGCTGAACTACTGGACGCGCTCCACCGCGCGGTCGGCGAAATGGGACGAGGCGGCGCAGGAATGGACCATCGTCGTCGATCGCGACGGCGAGGAGGTGGTGCTGCGGCCAAAGCAGCTCGTCTTCGCGACCGGCATGTCCGGCAAGGCGAACATCCCCGACTTCAAGGGACGCGAGCGCTTTGCCGGCGACCAGCACCATTCCTCGCAGCATCCCGGGCCGGACGGCTACAAGGGTAAAAAGGTCGTCGTCATCGGCTCGAACAATTCGGCCCACGACATCTGCGCGGCGCTACACGAGGCCGGCGTAGACGTCACCATGATCCAGCGCTCGACGACCCATATCGTCAAGTCGGACACGCTGATGGATATCGGCCTCGGCGCGCTCTATTCCGAGGAGGCGCTGGCGAATGGCGTGACGACGCAGAAGGCCGATCTCATCTTCGCCTCGCTCCCCTACCGGATCATGCACGAATTCCAGATCCCGCTCTACGACAAGATGCGCGAGCGCGACGCCGACTTCTACGCGGCGCTGGAAAAGGCCGGCTTCCAGCTCGACTGGGGCGCGGACGGCTCGGGCCTCTTCATGAAGTACCTGCGGCGCGGCTCCGGCTACTATATCGACATCGGCGCCTCGCAGCTCATCATCGACGGCAAGGTGAAGCTTGCCGCCGGGCAGGTCGAGGAGATCACGGAGAATGCCGTGAAGCTTTCGGGCGGCAGGGAGATCCCGGCCGATGTCATCGTCTATGCGACAGGCTACGGCTCGATGAACGGCTGGGTCGCCGACCTCATCGACCAGGAGACGGCCGACCGGGTCGGCAAGGTCTGGGGCCTCGGCTCCGACACGCCGAAGGATCCGGGTCCCTGGGAGGGCGAGCAGCGCAACATGTGGAAGCCGACGCAGCAGGCGGCGCTGTGGTTCCACGGCGGCAACCTGCACCAGTCGCGCCACTATTCCCAGTATCTGGCGCTCCAGCTCAAGGCGCGCCTGGAAAGCCTCCCCACGCCGGTCTATGGCCTCCAACCGGTTCACCACCGGAAATAGGCCGGCACCTCGAGCGGGCAGCGCAAGTCGCTGCCCGCCTTTTATTGCGAACAGGTCTCCAGCGTCTCGACGAAGCGGGCGAGCCGGCTATTGGTCTGGTGGCTGCCGCTGTGAGCGGCGCGCTTCATTCTTGCCAGAAGCGGCAAGCGGGTCTATCGACGGGCGACCCCAGCCCTTCAGGAACCCTGCCATGTTCGACATCCGCAAGATCGAAGCCGCCGACAAGCCTGGCTTCTACCGCGAGCTTCTCGCCCAGGCGGAAGGCCTGCTGCATGGCGAGCGCGATGCGATCGCCAATGCGGCGAACCTCTCCGCGCTGATCTACGATGCCGTCGCCGACCTCAACTGGGCTGGCTTCTATTTCCTGAAGACGCCCGGCGAACTCGTGCTGGGGCCGTTCCAGGGCAAGGTCGCCTGCGTGCGCATTCCTGTCGGCAAAGGCGTCTGCGGCACGGCGGTCGCCGAGGCGCGCAGCCAGCTTGTGGCGGACGTGCATGCCTTTCCCGGCCATATCGCCTGCGATGCCGCCTCGCGTTCCGAGGTGGTGGTGCCGCTGATCCGCGCGGGCGCCGTGCTCGGCGTGCTCGATCTCGACAGCCCTTCGCCCGGCCGCTTCACGGCGGAGGACCAGGCGGGCTTCGAGGCGCTTGCCGCGCTCTATGTGGCGGGCAGCGATTTTTGAGGTGGTGAGCGATGCAGCATGCGCATAGCTGCACTGCACAATAAATGTTTTCCATCTGATCAAAAAACGACCATATTGCACACAGCTGATGCGCATGGCGGTTTTCCTCCCAGTGCCGCTGTATCAGCTGTTCCCCTCTGGAGGTTTTTGACCTTCACACCTCATGGGCCGCGAATTTCGCCGGCCCATTTTTTTGCCCTTATGGCGGGGCTCAGCGGAACAGGTACGGTATTGGCGGGGCGAGGGCTACTTCGCCTTTCGCGCTGGTAGCAGCGGGCTGCGTTCAGCCTTCCTCTTCCGGCGGACGGCGGTGCTCGTCGCGGCGCAATCGGCCGCTTTCCCGCAGGATGGCGGCAAGATGCGGGGAGAGCGATGCTTCTCCCGCCGGCGCGGCGCCGGCCCGGCGAAGGGCGGCGGCGGCGTCTTCGGCGGCGGCAAGGGCCGCTGCCGCCGCGAGAAAGGCGTTCGTCCGGTGCTGTCCGGCTAGCCCGATCTGCGCGGCATCGATGGCGCGTCCCGCCTCGCCGGCCATCGCTTCGGCGGCGGCGAGCCGGGCGGCAAGACGGCCGGTCTCGATGGGGTCGCCGGCGTCGTCGTCCAGCAGATGCCGCATCGCTTCGCGGGCGGCGCCGATCCGGCGCGCCGCTTCCAGCAGCAGGTCGAGGGAGCGGGGGACGCCGTGCGCCTCCCCGGCGGAATGCAGCAGGGTGTCGCCGTCGATCGCCACGTCCTTGAAGAGCACGTGCTCGGCGGGCTGGACGCCGCCTTTCGCCGGCTCGCAACTGTTGGCGATGTAGTGGAGGCCGTCGATGCGGGTCGCAAGCAGGAGGCCCGCCGACCGTCCGCCGTCGAGATGGGCCGGCACCAGCAGCCAGTCGGCATGCCTCGCGCAGGGGGTACAGAGGGCCTCGCCGCCGAGCCGCCAGGCAAGACCGCTCGCGACGAGGGGAAGGGCGTCGACGCTCTCGCCGTTGCGGCGGGCCGATGCCCGCGCCAGCCGTCCGCCGGCGAGGGCAGCGGAAAAGACCGTGCCCTGCTGGCTTTCGCTGCCATGGCTGCGGACCTCTTCGAGGGCGCCGAAATGGGCGGCGAGAACATCCGCGAGCGCCGCGGACCGGCTGGCGGCGACAGTGCAGACCTCGGCCAGAACGGTGTTCGAGACGTCTATTCCGCCGTGTTCCGTCGGAACGGAAATGCCGAAGAGGCCTGAGCGGGAGAGAAGATCGAGGCGGGCCTCGGCCGTTCCGGCGGCGGCGCCGGCCTCCGCGGGAAAGCTGAAAACCTCGGCGACCGTGCCGGCAACGGTGATCGCTTCATCCTCGGTTCCGATGACCGCGGCCGTTCGGGCCGGGCGGTCGAGTGCCGATGAAAACGTACCCATGTCGTCTGCTCCTTACGGAATGCGGTTCCAGGGCGCATAGGCATTATCGGGATAGAAAGATCACATTCTATAAAGATTGTATAGATTGGTTCTGGCCAGCTCGGGCGACATCGCCGGATCGTTTCGCGGCGCCTGCCATGTGCCGCGCCGCCGACGGGACGGGCATGCGATCCCTGTGGCCACCCGCCCAACTCCGCCATTTTAATGGAGGAACGCGTTGCTGAGAAGGAAGTTCGCCGGCCTCGCTTTCGGGCTCGGAATCGGCGAAATTTATTATCTACAAAAAAGGTAGAAAATTATCGAAGGCTGCGCTATCGTGTCTTCCGCTTCTTGCTTCACGGTGCAGGGGAGGGACAGGACATGTTCTTCGAAAGGGTCGCAGCAGAAGACGCCCGCTGTCCGGGCGCATCGCCGATGGCGCGCATCGCGGTCGTCGGCGCGGGACCGTCGGGGCTCGCCACGATCATCGCGCTGATGCGCCGGCTTCACCGGCCCTTCGAAGCCTGGATGATCGATGCCGAGGATGCGCCCGGCGCCTTCGGCGACGGCCCTGCCGGCGAGGCGCTGACTACCGAGCCCGCCCGCGACCTTTCCGTCCTTCCCGAGCGGCCGGACGATTTTTCCCGCTGGCTGAAGGATACGCTCCTTGCCGCCGGCACGGTGTCCGCATTGCGCGGCCCGCAGGATATCCATGTGCCGCGCGCTCTCTTTCGCGACTATCTGATGGCGCGGTTCGGCGAGGCACTTTCGCAACGCCCTGACGTGCATATCCGCACCATCCGCGGCACGGTGCGCCATCTCCTTGCGGAGGCGGGTGGGGTGCGCCTTGCATTTCGGGACGGCGAAGGCGCCGTCTTCGACCATGTCTTCATCGCGACCGGCTTCGGCATGGCCCAGCGCGAGGCGGCGTCCTGGCGGGAGGCGTTCGCCGCCGCCGCGCGCCTTTCGGGGCAGGACGATCCGCCACCGCTGACCCTTGTCGGCAACGGCCCGCGTCTTGCCGCCATCCTGCTCGACCTGCGCCGGCGCGGGTTTTCCGGGGCCGTCGAGGTCGCCGCTGCGGCGGGCCGCCTGCCGCAGCCGCATGGCCGGGGCCATGAGGGCATGGTCTTCGGCGAGCCGCCCACCAGCCGCTCGCTGAGGGACGCCTTCCGCTATATCCGGCAGGAATGTAGCATCGCGGAGGCGCGGCACGGCGGTCAGTGGCAGACCGTCGTCGATGCAGCCTCCGCCCGTCTTTCCGTCGTCTGGCGCAACCTGCCCCAGGCCGAGCGCAACCATTACCGCCGCCATATCCTGCGCCTGCACCGGCATTTCTCCGTGCGCCTCGCCGGCGATATCCACCGGCGCCTTGCCGCGGAATTCGAGAGCGGCCGCACCCGATTCGTTCCCCCGCGCGATCCGAAATCCCTCGACGAGACCGTCATCGACTGCCGCGAGGCGCCGTCCGCCCGCGCGCTTGCGGGGTTGCTCGGCCGCGATGTAGCGCTGCTCTCTGCCGGTGATTGCGGCCAGCTCCTGAGCGACGGCGCGCCCCTGCGCGGGCTCTCGGCGGTGGGGGCCATCGCCTCCAGCCTGCGCCCCGGCCCCTTCACCTTCGCCGAGACGGTGCGACAGGTCTATCGCGGCGTTCTCGCCGTGCCCCTTTCCGGTCACAGGCGGGTGTCGAATGGCTGAAAAAAATCCGGCGGGCGGCCGGAAAACCTGAATTTTTCGCGGATGCATTTTGCGTTCGCCCGGGCGTTTTCGAGATGAACTGTGCGCTTGCCGCCGGGTGGGACAGTGCGCCCATTGCGTCGTTGCGGTCCGTTTGGAACCGGTTTTGCGAAGTTTCCGGCCATTGTTGACTAAGTCTACTAATTCTCTAGGGTTTTGACCGAGGCAGAGACCAGGAGGTTGGAGATGTCGAAATTTCTGAAAGGTGTTGGGGCTTTCGCCCTTGGTGTGAGCCTCGTGCTCGGCGGCGTTTCGGCGACGATGGCCGAGACCACGCTGCTGAACGTTTCCTACGATCCGACGCGGGAGCTCTACAAGGATTTCAACGCCGCCTTCGCGGCGCACTGGAAGGCCGAGACCGGCGAGGACGTCACGATCCAGCAGTCGCATGGCGGCTCCGGCAAGCAGGCCCGCGCGGTGATTGACGGGCTGGAGGCCGACGTGGTGACGCTGGCGCTCGAAAGCGATATCGACGCCATCGTCGAGAAGACCGGCAAGATCGCCAAGGACTGGCGCTCGCGCCTGCCGAACAATTCGGCGCCCTATACGTCGACCATCGTCTTCCTCGTGCGCAAGGGCAATCCGAAGAACATCCATAACTGGGGCGATCTCGTGAAGGGCGACGTGCAGATCGTCACCCCGAACCCGAAGACCTCCGGCGGCGCACGCTGGAACTACCTTGCGGCCTGGGCCTGGGCGAACCAGGAATTCGGCGGCGACCAGGACAAGATCAAGGCCTATATCGCCGAGCTCTACAAGCGGGCGCCGGTGCTCGACACGGGTGCGCGCGGCGCGCTGACCACCTTCGCCCAGCGCCAGATCGGCGACGTGCTGCTCGCCTGGGAGAACGAGGCCTATCTGGCGGGTGCCGAATTCGGCGCGGATTCCTTCGACATCGTCGCCCCGCCGATCTCGATCCTCGCCGAGCCGCCGGTCGCCGTGGTCGACGGCAATGTCGATGCCAAGGGCACGCGCAAGCAGGCCGAAGCCTATCTCGAATATCTCTACTCGGAAGAGGGCCAGAACATCGCGGCCAAGCACTTCTATCGCCCTTCCAAGCGGGAGTTGGTGAAACCCGAGTTGCTGCAACAGCTTCCCGACATTAAGCTGGTGACGATCGACGACCCGATCTTCGGCGGCTGGGCAAAGGCACAGCCCGAGCATTTCGGTGACGGCGGGGTCTTCGACCAGATCTACAAGCCGGGGAACTGAGTAACGTGTCGACTTCTGCTGCCGCTTCTGTGCGGTGGCGACTGAGACAGCCAAGCGTCATTCCGGGCTTCGGACTGACGCTTGGCTTTTCGCTCGCCTACCTCACGCTCATCATCCTGATCCCGCTCGCCGGCCTCGTTTGGCGTTCCGCCTCGCTGTCGGGCCCGGAATTCCTCGCCATCCTTGCCGACGAGCGCACGTTGAACGCGCTCAAGGTGTCCTTCGGCACGGCCTTCCTCGCCGCGCTGATCAATGTCGTCTTCGGCGTCATGGTCGCCTGGGTGATCGTGCGTTACGATTTTCCCGGCCGGCGCATCGTCGATGCGGTGGTCGACCTGCCCTTCGCCCTGCCGACGGCCGTCGCGGGCATCGCCCTTGCCGCGCTTTATGCGCCGAACGGCTGGGTCGGGCAGGTGCTGAACGTCTTCGGCATCAAGGCGGCCTTCAACCCGACCGGCATCGTCATCGCCCTCGTCTTCATCGGCCTGCCCTTCGTGGTGCGCACGGTGCAGCCCGTCATGGAGGAGATCGACGGCGAGGTCGAGGAGGCGGCGGCGACGCTTGGCGCCAACCGTTTCCAGACGGTCTTCCGCGTGCTGCTGCCGGGGCTCGCGCCGGCGATCCTGACGGGCTTCGCGCTCGCCTTCGCGCGCGGCGTCGGCGAATACGGCTCGGTGATCTTCATCGCCGGCAACATTCCCTATGTCTCGGAAATCGCGCCGCTGCTCATCGTCATCCGGCTCGAAGAGTTCAACTACGGCGCGGCGACGGCGATCGCCACGATCATGCTGGCGCTGTCCTTCGCCATGCTGCTCGTCATCAACCTCATCCAGGCGTGGAGCCGCAGGAGGTACGGTCATGGCGCGTGAATCCCGTCCCTTCCGCTCGCCGACGACGGAGGCGCCCGCCGCCCGCTATACGCTGATGGCGCTCGCTTTCCTGTTCCTGGCGCTCTTCCTGCTCCTGCCGCTGGCCGCGGTGTTCATCGAAGCCTTCCGCAAGGGGGCGGGTGCGTTCTTCGCCGCCTTCGGCGATCCCGATACGCTCGCCGCCATCCGTCTCACGCTGCTGGTCGCCGGCATCGCGGTGCCGCTCAATCTCGTCTTCGGCGTGGCGGCCGCCTGGGCCATCGCCAAGTTCGAGTTCAAGGGCAAGGCGTTCCTGACGACCCTGATCGACCTGCCCTTCTCGGTCTCGCCGGTCATTTCCGGCCTCGTCTATGTGCTGCTCTTCGGCTCGGGCAGCGTTCTCGGGCCGTGGCTGAAGAGCCATGGCATCGAGGTGCTCTTCGCCGTGCCGGGCATCGTGCTCGCCACCGTCTTCGTGACCTTTCCCTTCGTCGCGCGCGAGCTGATCCCGCTCATGCAGGAGCAGGGCACGGGCGACGAGGAGGCGGCGCTGTCGCTCGGGGCGTCCGGCTGGCAGACCTTCTGGTACGTGACGCTGCCCAATATCAAATGGGGCCTGCTCTACGGCGTGCTGCTCTGCAATGCGCGCGCCATGGGCGAGTTCGGGGCGGTCTCGGTGGTTTCGGGTCATATCCGCGGCCTCACCAACACCATGCCGCTGCATGTCGAGATCCTCTACAACGAGTACAATTTCGTCGCCGCCTTCGCGGTGGCCTCGCTGCTCGCCGCCCTCGCGCTCGTCACGCTGGTCGTCAAGACGGTTCTCGAACTTCACTACGGCGCGGAAATCGCCGCCGGTCGCAAGCATTGAATGAAAGGCACGCCCTCAATGGACGTCAGTGTAAAGAACATCCGCAAGGAATTCGACCGCTACCCGGCGCTCAACGATGTCTCGCTCGACATCCGCTCCGGCGAGCTGATCGCGCTCCTCGGCCCGTCGGGCTCCGGCAAGACGACGCTGCTGCGCCTCATCGCCGGCCTGGAGCAGCCGACGCTCGGCAGCATCCATTTCGGCGCGGAGGATGCCTCGCACAAGACCGTGCAGGAGCGCCATGTCGGCTTCGTCTTCCAGCATTATGCGCTGTTTCGCCATATGACGGTCGCCGACAACATCGCCTTCGGCCTCACCGTGCGCCCGCGCGGCGAACGCCCGCCGAAGGCCGAGATCCGCCGCCGGGTCGGCGAACTGCTGGAGATGGTGCAGCTTTCCGGCCTCGAGAAGCGCTACCCGAACCAGCTTTCCGGCGGCCAGCGCCAGCGCGTGGCGCTCGCCCGCGCCATGGCGATCGAGCCGAAGGTGCTGCTGCTCGACGAGCCTTTCGGCGCGCTCGACGCCAAGGTCCGCAAGGAGCTGCGCCGCTGGCTGCGCGAATTCCACGACCGCACCGGCCACACCACCGTCTTCGTCACGCATGACCAGGAAGAGGCGCTGGAGCTCGCCGACCGCGTCGTCGTCATGAGCCAGGGCAAGATCGAGCAGGTCGGCTCGTCCGACGATGTCTACGACCGCCCGAACTCGCCCTTCGTCTTCTCCTTCATCGGCGACAGCGCGAGCCTTCCCGTGACCGTGGCGGAGGGCGGCATCCTTTTCCAGGAGACGCCGATCGGCATCACATCCGCTGCCGGGGACACTGCCGCCGGCACGTTGTTCTTCCGGCCGCAGGATGTGGTGCTGGTCGCCGATCCGCAGGCGCCGGCGCTCGAAGGGCGCGTCGCGACGTCCCGGCGCCTTGCCGGCACCCGCATCGCCGATATCGACATCGGCAGGGCCGGTGCGGCGCATCATGTCGAGATCGAAATCCCGCTCGATGCGCAGGCGGCGAACGGCTCGACGCTCCGCTTCAGGCCGACGCGGTGGAAGCTGTTCGGCGAGCAGGCCTGACGTGTTTCGCGTAAGGCCTGGCTATCCTAGACTAGGCCTTCCGCCACGGCATAGGCGGAAAGGACGTCCTTGATGTTGCGGTCGTCCTCCTTCGGCAGAAGGGCGCGGGTGGTGATCGAATCGAGGTGATGCGCCATCAGCTTGGCCGCCGCGTCGGTCTTGCCGGCGATCAGGTGGTCGAGAAGGTCCTGATGCTCCGACACCGCGCATTCGGACGAATGCGGCCGGCCGTAGAGCGCGAGGATCAGCGAGCTGCGGGCGACCGTCTCGTTCACGTAGCGGATGAGGCTGGCATTGTTCGTCATCTGCGCGAGCAGGGTGTGGAACTCGCCGGCAAGGCGGATCGACTGGGCGTGCTCCATCCGCGCGGCATCCTCGGCGGCGATATGCGCCGAAAGCGTGTCGATCTGCTCTTTGGTCAGCTTGCCCGACAGGGTTTCCACGACAAGGCGCTCCAGCGCCATGCGGGTGAGGAACAGGTTGCGCCCCTCTTCCAGCGTCGGCCGGGCCACCGTCGCGCCCTTGTTGGGACGGAGATCGACAAGGCCCTCCTCGCTCAGCCGCACCAGTGCCTCACGCACCAGTGTACGGCTGACGCCGAGGCGCTCGCCGATGGAATCTTCCGGCAGCTTGGCGCCGGGCGACAGGGCCTGGTCCAGAATCGCGCGCTTCAAGGCGCGATGTACGGCTTGCGACCGGCCGCGGCCCGTTTCGCCCACCTTCTGTGTCATGCGGCTTTCTCCCGTCCCGAAATGAGCCTGCAAATTGCATGCAAACAGCGAGTCTGTCCACCCGTGCGCATCCGGCACAGGCAATCGGCCGACGGCGGCGGGCATTTCGAATGGCCGCGCGCCTGTTCGGGGAGCAATGTATGCGATCTCGTCCCGGGAATGCGTACTTTCGCGCTATTCCCCGGGAAAGATGCTTTTCAGTTTCGCCGGCGGCGGCGGGGCGTAGCCGCCGAGGCGCGAGGTGCGCATGTTGAGGCCGGCCATGGCTTCGGCGAGCTTGACCGCGCAGGTGACGCCGTCGAGCACCGGCAGGCCGTGTTCCTGCGCGAGATCGGCGGCAAGGCTGGCCATGCCGGCGCAGCCGAGCACGATGGCCTCGGCGCGGTCCTCGGCGATGGCGGTGCCGATTTCGGCGCTGATCTTCTGGCGGGCGTTGGAGCCTGGCTGCTCCAGTTCCAGCACGGCGACTTCCGAGGAGCGCACCTTGGCGCAGCGGGCATCGAGCCCGTAGCGGGCAAGATTGTGCTCCAGCGCCGGCACGGAGCGGGCAAGCGTCGTCACCACGGAGAACTTGTTGGAGATCATCGAGGCGAAGTGATAGGCGGCCTCGCCGATGCCGATCACCGGCCGGTCGGTGAGGCAGCGCGCCGCGTCGAGGCCGGTATCGTCGAAGCAGGCGATGACGACGGCGTCGCAATCCGGGTTGCGGCGAATCGTGTCGAGCAGGCCCGCAAGGCTCATCGCCTCGTCGAAATAGCCCTCGATGGAAACGGGGCCGTGCGTCGGGTTGACGGCGGTGATTTCGGTGCCGGGAGAGGCGGCGCCGCGCGCCGCCTTCCCGATGTGATCCGTCATCGATGCGGTCGTGTTGGGGTTGATGACGAGGATTTTCATGTCAGAGTTCGCCTCCGAGGTAGGCAGCCTTGATGCGGTCGTCGTTCATCAGTTCCCTGGAATTGCCGGAAAGCGCGATCGAGCCGGTGGAGAGCGCATAAGCGCGGTTGGAGATGGAAAGGGCCATGCGGCTGTTCTGCTCGACGAGGAGGATGGAGACCTTCTCGTCGCGGCTGATGGCCACGATGGCGCGGGCGATGTCCTGCACGATCTTCGGCGCGATGCCGAGGGAAGGCTCGTCGAGAAGCAGGAGCTTGGGGCGGGCCATCAGGGCGCGGGCGATCACCATCATCTGCTGCTCGCCGCCGGACATGGTGCTCGCCTGCTGGTGATAGCGTTCCTTAAGGCGAGGAAAGCGCGTCAGCACGTTTTCCAGCGTCCGCTCGATCTCCGCCTTGTCGGTGCGGGTGAAGGCCCCCATCAGGAGATTGTCCTTCACCGACATCAACGGGAAGGCGCGGCGGCCCTCCGGCACCATGGAGATGCCCCGGCGGACGATCTCGGCGGCGGGCGTGCCGTCGAGCTTTTCGCCCTGGTAGGTGATCCGGCCGGACTTGATCGGCCTGAGGCCCGTGATCGCCCGCAGGATCGAGGACTTGCCGGCGCCGTTCGCGCCGATCAGCGCCACGGTCTCGCCTTCGCCCACATCGATGGAAACGCCTTTCAGCGCATAGATGTGGTCGTAGTAGAGTTCGACATTTTCAACGCTCAATATGTTCGTCATGGCTTACATCCCGATCGCGGCATCTTCGGAGCCGAGATAGGCTTCGATGACCTTCTCGTCCTGGCGGATTTCCTGGGGCGTGCCCTCGGCGATCTTCTGGCCGAAGTTGATGCACACGATGCGGTCGCTGATCTTCATCACCGCGGGCATGTCGTGCTCGACGAGGAGCACGGTGACGCCACGCTCGTCGCGAAGCCGGCGCACGAGGGCCACCATCTTCATCGTCTCGTCGTGGTTCATGCCGGCGAAGGGCTCGTCGAGCAGGATGACCTTCGGATCGGTGGCAAGGCCGATGGCCATGCCGAGCGCGCGAAGATGGCCCTGCGGCAGGTTGGAGGCGAGCTCGTTGCGGATCGCCTGCAGGCCGAGGAAATCGACGATGTCGTCGGCCGATGCCGCGAAGGCCGCCTCGTCCTCGCGCGCCTGCCTAGAGCCGAGGAAGAAGCCGAGAAGGTTCGCCTTCGAGCGCAGGTGATGCGAGACGATGATGTTCTCGCGCACCGTCATGGAGCGGAAGATCGTCGTTTCCTGGAAGGTGCGCACGACCCCGAGACGCGCCACCTTGTGCGGGGCGAGGCTGGAAATGCGGCTTCCCCTGAAGAGCACTTCGCCGCTCGTCGCCGGCACGAAGGAGGAGATCAGCTTGAAGAGCGTGGACTTGCCCGCGCCGTTCGGACCGATCACCGAGAGGATTTCGCCTTCCTTGACGTCGAACGACACGTCGTTCACCGCCGTCAGGCCGCCATAGCGCTTGGTGATGTTGTTGATTTGCAGGATCGGGCTCATGCGCGGCCCTCCTTCTTGTCGAGCAGGCTCAGGACCCCGTTCGGCAGGACCAGCATGAGCAGGATCATGACGCCGGAGTAGATGAGGAGCTGGTATTCCCTGGCGATCGACAGCAGGTCCCAGCCGAAATAAAGCAGGAGCGTGCCGAGCATCGGGCCGAAGACGTATCCGAGGCCGCCGAGGAAGCAGTAGAGCATGAAGTTCACGCTGTCCGCGACGACGAAGGAGGACGGATAGATCGACTGCGAGATCGCCGCGAACATGGCCCCGGCTATGCCGCCGAAGAAGGACGAGATCGCATAGGCGAGGATCCTGAGATAGGCGGTGTTGACGCCGATCGAGGCCGAAAGCTCCTCGTTCTGCTGCAGGCTGCGGCACAGATGCCCGAGGCGCGAGTTCACGATGCGCCAGAGCACGAGATAGGTCACGATCATCAGCACCACGGCCATGACATAGAAGCCGAAGCGCGGATTGGAGAGCGTGCCGAAGGCCGGGATGATCGTCAGGCCGAAGAGGGAGAGTTCCCCCGGCAGCGGGATCGAGGTGATGCCCTTGGCGCCGTTGGTGACCGGCAGGGCGAGCGCGGAAAGGCGCGCGACCTCGGTGAGCACCAGTGTCACCATGGCGAAGTAGACGCCGCGAAGACGCAGGATCGGCAGGCCGATGACGACGGAGATGACGGCGCAGAACAGGCCGGCGAGCGGCAGCGTCAGCCAGAAGGAGACATTCCCCTGCGTCACGAGGATGGCCGAGACATAGCCGCCGACCAGCGCATAGGCGCCCTGGCCGATATTGATGCGGCCGATATAGAAGGTGAGCCACACGCCGGCGGCACCGACGGACAGCAGCGCGACCGAGGTCAGCGTGTAGAAGAAGTCCCAGCGGCCGGTGGCGCGGATGAACAGCGGCACGAGCACGAGAACGGCGATCAGGAAGACGGCGAAGCCGAGGATTTTCTTGATATTCATTGTCTCAACCCCACGGCTTGCCCATCAGCCCCTGCGGGCGGAATGCCAGGAACACCATCAGCGAGGCGAAGATCACGAGATAGGTGATGTCGCCATAGGCCGAGAGCACGGTAAGGCCGACGCTTTCCATCATGCCGAGGATGAAGCCGCCGGCGATCGCGCCGGAAATCACGCCCGCGCCGCCGATCATGATCATCAGGAAGGCCTTGATCGAGGTCGGGCCGCCCATGCCGAGATTGACGCCGGTGATGGTGACGAGAAGGCCGCCGACGAGACCGGCAAGCATCGCGCCGAGCGCAAAGCCCAGCATCGAGTAACGCGAGACGTCGACGCCCATCAACTGGGCTGCCATGCGGTCCTGCGCCAGCGCCCGCATGGCGCGGCCGGCACGGGAATAGTTCATGAAGCCGATGAAGACGACGATGAGGAGGATCGCGAGGACGCCGATCAGGATGCGGTCATAGGGCATGATGATGCGCATGTCCCAGTTGAACACGCCGCTCACGATCTTCGGCACGCCGCGCTGCTTCTCGCCGAAGAGCAGCAGGATGACGGCATCGAGGAAGAAGGCGACGCCGGCGGCGAGCAGCATGGTCGATTCATCGCGCTTGGAGCGGCGCACGACCGGCGCGAAGAGGAATTTCTCGATGAGCGCGCCCATGACCGCGAGGATCACGGCCGAGGCGACAAGGCCGACGACGAAGGGCAGGCCGAACTGGACGACCACCGTATAGGTGACGAAGCCGCCGAAGACGTACATCTGCCCGTGGGCGAAGTTCAGCACGTTCATCAGCGAGAAGATCAGCGTCAGCCCGAGGGCTATCAACGCATATTGCGCACCAAGGTAGAGACCGTTGGCGATTATCTGTTCCATCGTGAGCCTCCAATGGAAAGGTCAGGCAGAGAGAGACCCGGCCGGACGACAGGTGCGGTCCGGGTCCCGTTTCTGAAGCGCTGCGCGCCGTTCGGACGGGTGCGAAGCACTTTTCCTGGATTTGCCTCCAGGCGCCTCAGGCGCCGGTCAGTCGACCTGGCCGACGAACAGCGTCTCGAACTTGCCGTCCTTGTACTCGTTGACGACGAGCGGGACGGAGATCTGGCGCTTCTGGCCGAAGGAGGTCATGCCCACATATTTCAGCTTCGCGTCGCCCTTCATGAAGGGGTTGGGCGCTTCGAAGGTGTCGATCGTCTTCTTGAACTCGTCGACATTGTCGATGGCCGCCGGGTTCGCCTTGATCGTCTCGATGATGTATTCGAGCGCATAGACCTTGGTGTTGGACTCGTCGTTGTATTCGCCGAACATCTTGGTGTAGCGGTCGACGAATTCCTTCATCGTGTCGCTGGCAAGCTCCGGCGTGGAGGCGCCGCCGACGGAGATGAAGCCTTCGGCAAGTTCGCCGGCGCCTTCCTTGAGGACGGCCGCGTCCTGCGCCGTCTCGGTCGAGATGAGGCCGGTATAGCCGAGCTCGCGCGCCGAGCGGATGAGCTGCGGGGCGTTGGCCGGCGACACGCCGGAGAGTACGAGGAGATCCGGTGCGGACTGGATGACCGGCAAGAGGACGGGCGTGAAGTCCGTCGTATCCACCTGGTAGGTCACGTTGCTGGAGACCACGTCGAGGCCGAGGGCCTGAGCGGCGGCGACGCCGGATTCACGCTGGCTGAGCGGATCGGATTCGTTGGCCGCGACGAAGGCCACCTTCTTCACGCCCTTGTTTTCCATCAGGTACTTATAGATGGCCGGGCCGGACTGGTAGTTCGCCACCATGCTGAGGATGGCGTTGGAGGCCGGCGGCGAGAAGAGCGCCTTCGGGAAGGAATAGGGGAAATACATGATACCGTTCTGCTCGGCGGCCGGGCGAACCGCCGCCGCGCCGTCGTCGACATTCGGGCCGACGACGTAGTGGACGCCATCCTGTGCCATCTTTTCCATGCCGGCGATGGCGCGCTTGGGATCCTTCTGGTCGTCGAAGGGGACGATCTCGATATTGTAGGTCTTGTCGCCGATCTTGACGCCGCCGAGTTCGTTCAGCCAGGTCGCCCGTGCCTCCATCGAGCGCTGGTTGGAGATGCCCCAGGCCGCGGCCGGGCCGGAAGTGACGCCGACAAAGCCGACCTTCAGCGTCGCGTTCTCGGCATGGGCCATCAGCGGCAGCGACAGGACGGTCGCTGCGGCGAGGGCGGAAAACTTCAGGAATGTGCGCTTGTGCATGATGTTCTTCCTCTGGGCCATTGATCTTTATCGGTATAGGCACGCGGGCCGCGAGAGGCGGCCATATCGGCCTTGGCTTGAGCATTGAGCGTATTGTTAACGATCTTGTCAAGTGGTGTGAACAAGGGCGAGATATGGCGTCGACGAAATTGACGCTTGTTGGTCAACCAAAACGGCCCTATCTAGGGGCTTACGAGGCAGAGAACGCATGTAAAGGTCAATGCGGCCATGGATGTAAGCACGCGGAACCCGGTGGCGGAATCGGACGAGATCGACGAGAGCGATATCGTCGAGCGCATTTTCGAGGCCGTTATCGAGCAGCGGTTGCCGCCGGGCACCAAGCTTTCCGAATCCGCACTTTGCGATGCCTTCGGCGTCGGACGGATGCGCATCCGCCGCAGCCTGCTGCTGCTTGCAAGCCGCGAGGTCGTCGAGCTGCATGCCAATCGCGGCGCCTTCGTCGCCTCCCCCACGGCCGAGCAGGCCCGCGAGGTCTTCGAGGCTCGTCTGGCGCTCGAGCCGAACATCGCGCGCCTCGCCGTCCAGCGTGCGACGGAGGAGGATATCGCGACGCTGAACCTTCATCTGGAAATGGAGCATCTCGCCCACAAGGAGCGGCGTCGGCACGATGCGATCCGCCTGTCCGGCCAGTTCCACACGCTGATGGCGCAGGTCGCCGGCAATGCCGTGCTCCTGCGCACCATGAAGGAACTGGTGACGCGCACCTCGCTGATCATCGGCATTTTCGGCGCGCCCGGCGTCAGCAATTGCCGCGACGACGACCATGCGGCGATCGTCGGCGCGTTCCATACCCGCGACGCCGAAAAGGCGGCGTGGATGATGACGCAGCACCTGCGCCACATCGAGAGCCATCTCCAGCTCGGCGCCAAGGCGACGGACAGCGTCGACCTCGTCAAGCTCTTCGCCAAGCCCTGATCGTTTCTAGACGCTGAGAAGCAAGGCGACCGGCTCCTCCCCGAGGGCGTCCGCCACGGTAAGCGTCGCGCCCGGTGTGAGGGTGCGGCCGTCGAGGATCGAGCGCAGTTTTCGCGCCTCGAAGCCGGCCGGAAGGGCGAGGCGGATATCGTCCAGCGTGCCCTCCAGCAATTGCAAGCCATCCGGCGCGACCTTGCCGAACACCAGCCGCGGGACGACGGTGATGGCGAAGGCCTGCGGCGTGCCGCGCAGGAATGCGAGGGCCTGCCGGCTTCCGTCCGAAAGTGCCAGCGGCAGGTAAGGGCCGTCGAAGGGGGCGGGGTGCCGGTTACGGGCGTCGAGCACTGTCGCCACCAGCCATTGCTTGTAGTCCGCGAAATGCAGCCGTGAGGCCGTCGGCTTTTGCGGAATGTCGAGGCTTTCCATCTCCAGCGGCCGCCGGTTGTCGGGATCGACCAGCGAGAAATCGCCGCGCTCGCTACCCTGATAGATGTCGGGAATGCCGGGCGCCGTCAGCTTGACCAGCGTCTGCGCCAGCGAATTGACCAGCCCCGCATCGATGAAGGGCGAAAGCGTGGCGGCGAAGTCTTCGAGAAAGACGTTGTGCCCGAAGAGGCCGTCCACGAAACCGGCGACTTTTTCTTCGTAGTCGATATCCGGCAGGTTCCAGTTGGAGCCGAGCTTGGCCTCGCGCAGGGCCTTTTCGACATAGGGCCGCATGCGCGTCTTCAGCGCCGCCATGGCCGGTGCGTCCCCATGCCCCTCCAGCGGCCATGCGCCGGCAAGGGATTGGTAGATGAGCCATTCCACGTCCGGCTCCGGCGCAATGCGTTCGGCATGCTGGCGGCGAAGATGTGCGTTGAGCGCCGTCCAGCGCAGCGTTGCCGCGATCCACAGGTCCGGGGCTTCGCCGAGGGTGTAGAGGCGCGCGCGGGCGTCCTCGCCGCGCTTCGTGTCATGCGTCGCGGTGGCTGAAAGGCCGGGCGGCAGGGTCTTTTCGCGCGTCTCCATGGCAGCGTGGAAGGCAGCGGGCCCGCCCGTCGGCCGGCCCGGATCGCCGCCGACCTCGTTGAGGGCGATGAAGGCGTTCTCGCGGTAGAAGAGCGTATCCTCCAGCGCCTTCGCCATGATGGGGCCGCTGAGCTGCTGGAACCGCACGCGGAATTCCGGGCAGCCGGTGAGCGTGCCGCATGTCCTGTCGTCGACAAGCAATTCCCAGATGAAGTCGATCGCCTCGCGCACTTCGGGGCGGACGTCGGCCTGCGCCTGCTGGCGCGCGGCTGCGAGAAGCTGGCGGTCGTGCTCGTCCGCGCCGGCGGTGGCGGTCGTGTAGGTGCGGTAGACGGGAAGGGCCACGATCATGCCGCAGATCGCCTCGGCCAGCGCGGGCCGGGAAAGATCGGCATTTGTCTCGTCCGCCATGGACTTCGCCAGCCGGGTGATACGGTGGACTTCGCCCTCGAAATTGTCCGAAAGCATCTGCCGCTTGCTGGCGCGCCGCGCCTCCTCGTAGCTTCCCCGGTGCTCTTCGGATTTCAGGGGGCGGAAAGCGGCTGCAAGCCGGCCGCCCTCCTTCTCGTCGGCGAAGGCGTCGGCGAGGGAGGCGATGAATTCGTAGCCCGTCGCGCCCTCGACCCGCCAGTCGGTGCGAAAGGGCTCCTCCTTTTCGAGGATTTTCTCGACGACGATATGGACGTCGGGGCCGACGGCGGCGCGCAGGCGTTCGAGATAGGCTTTGGGATCGGCAAGCCCGTCGACATGATCGATGCGCAGGCCGTCCACGATCCCGTCGCGCACGAGATCGAGCACCAGCCGGTGGCTGTCGTCAAAGACCTTCGGGTCTTCGACGCGAAGGCCGACAAGGCCGGCGATCTCGAAGAAGCGGCGATAGCTGAGATGGCGGCTAGCCGTCTTCCAGTCGGTGAGCCGCCATGGCTGGGCGGCGTGAAGCGCGGTGATCGCGGCCAGATCGGCGGAGAGTTCGGCGAGGCGCCGTTCCAGCGCGGCGCGGGCGCCCGAAGCGGCGAGCGCCTGCGAGAGAATGGCCCTGCCATCCGGGTCTTCCTTCGGGCTTGCTTTCACCGTGAAACCGTCCCCGGCGTCGAGCACCAGCCGGTAGGTGCCGGGATGCAAGGGGTAGCAGGTGTCATGATAGCAGAGCGCCAGGGCGTCCCGCTGCGGATCGAGCGCCAGGCGAAGAGAGCCCGCGGCCAGTTCCTCCTCGAAGCTCTTTCCCAGAAAGGGAAGCGTCAGCTTCTGCGACCAGTCGATGTCGAAATGGCCGGAAAAGGGGCTTTCCGCCCCCCAGAGGACGATGCTGTACCACCAGGGATTTTCAAGGCTCGCCGCCATGTGGTTCGGCACGATGTCGAGGAGGAGGCCCATGCCCTCTGCATGCAATTCCGCAGCGAGGCGGACAAGGCCTTCGCGGCCGCCCAGTGCCGGATCGACCTCATTGGTGCGGGTAACGTCGTAGCCATGCGTGGAGCCGCTGACGGCGGTCATCAGGGGAGAGGCATAGAGATGGCTTATGCCGAGCCGCTTCAGATAAGGAACCAGCCGGCATGCTTTGCCGAAGTCCATGCCGTTGCGGAACTGGAGGCGGTAGGTCGAGCGGGGAGAGGTCATGAGGCCCTGAAGATGGGGGTGGAAGCCGCTCCAGAACGCATATCCTCTCGATTTGTTCCAAGGGCTCAAAGGCCGTGGCGGGCGAAATCCGTTCGCGACACCACGCCTGTCAGCCGGCTTTGCCGGTCCAGCACGGCAAGGCGGCGCAGATGCAGCGACTGCATGTTGGCAAGGACGCCTTCCGCCTCCTCGTCGTCGTAGCAATAGGTGATGTTCGTCGTCATGATGTCGGAGACCCGCGTCGTTTCCGCATCCAGCCCCGGGGCCACGGCGCGCAGGATGATGTCGCGGTCCGTCAGGGTGCCGACGAGGCCGCTGGCATCGGCCACCGGCAGGAAGGCGACGTCCCATTCCGCCATCAGGCTCGCGGCATAGTGCAGCGTCTCCTCCGGCCGGACCAGATGGACGTTGCGGGTCATGATCTCGCCGATATGCATTTCGACCTCTCGCTGAACGGTTTGCGGAAGAACCGCCGAGCGGCCGCTTGGTTCCCTCATGCCCTTTTCCGGTCGATGGCGACGACGATGGCGGGACCTGCCGTTCCGCCCTGCGAGAGCTCGAAGATGGCCTCGCCCGCCACGTCCGGCCAGGGCCTTTCCGCATGGGTGAGGTTCGCGCGGATGCCGAGCGTTGCGGCGGGAAAGCGCCAGTCGATGGCAAGCCCGCCATCCTCGCTGGCAAGCACATGCGGCTCGACCGGGCCGGGGCGTAAGAGCAGCGGCACGACATGGGCCTGCCGCAGCCGGATCAGGTCGCGCACGAGGCCATACTGACGGCGGCCGTCGGGCGAAGCGGCGCGTGGCCAGTCGAGCTTGGACGTCAGGAAGGTCTCCTCGGCGGTCGGGTCGGGCAGGTCGCCCGTCTGCCTGCCCTGCGGCAGGCCGCCGAACTTATCGGCCTCGTCCTTGCGGCCTTGCCTCGTCGTATGAGCGAGATCGCCTTCGAAATCGGCAAAGAAGCAGAAGGGGCGCCGCTCGCCATATTCCTCGCCCATGAAGAGCATGGGCACGGCCGGCGCGAGGAGAAGCAGGGCCGTCATCGCGTTGAGGAGCGCGGGATCGGCGAGCACGGCAAGCCGTTCGCCGAAGGCGCGGTTGCCGATCTGGTCGTGGTTCTGCAGGAAATTCACGTTGACCACCGGCGGCAGCGGGTCCTGCGGCGCGGGGCCGATGCGGTCCTTCGAGCGGTCCCGGTGGACGAAGCCGCGGGCGGTCGCTTCCCTCAGGATGTCGTCCGGGGTTTCGGCAAAGGGCGCGTAGTGGCCCTGTTTCTCTCCGGTCGCGATGACATGCAGCGCGTGGTGGAACTCGTCGTTCCAGCCCGCGGTGTAGAGATGAGCGGCGCCGCCGTCCCGGTTGAGAAGGCCCTGCCGGCTCGTCTGGTCCTCGACGACGAGGTGGACATGGCGGTCCGCCGCCGCCCGGCGCAGCGTTTCGGCGAGCTCGATCAGCACATGCCGGCCGCTCTCGTCCTCGATCTCTTCCGTTGCATCGAAGCGCAGGCCGTCCAGCCGATAGTCGAGGATCCAGTGCAGTGCGTTGTCGATGAAATAGCGACGCACCGCCTCCTCCTCGAAGGCGAGCGCCGCGCCCCAGGGCGTATGCCGCTCGGGATGGAAGAAGGCGGGGGCGATGCGCGGCAGGTTGTTCCCGATCGGGCCGAAGTGATTGTAGACGACGTCGAGCAGCACCATGATGCCATGGCCGTGGGCGGCGTCGATCAGCGCCTTCAGGTCGTCCGACGTGCCATAGGCATTGTGCGGCGCATAGTGCAGCACGCCGTCATAGCCCCAGCCGCGCCGGCCCGCGAAGTGGGCGACGGGCATGATCTCGATGGCGGTGATGCCGAGATGGGCAAGGTGCGGCAGGCGCTCTATGGCGGCGCGGAAGGTACCTTCCGGCGTGAAGGTGCCGATGTGCAATTCGTAGAGCACGGCCTCCTCCCACGGCCGGCCCTTCCAGCTGGCATTGCGCCAGGCATAGCGGCGATGGTCGACCACCACCGACGGTCCGTCGATGTCGTTCCATTGCGCATGGGAGGCGGGGTCGGGGATTTCGGTGCCGTCGGCAAGGCGGAAGCGATAGGGCGTGCCGGGGCCGGCGCGGTCCGTTTCTGCCTCGTGCCAGCCTCCACCCGCCGCGTGCATCGGGATGTCCCTGTCGCCGGCAACCAGCGTGACGGCCGTTTCGGCGGGCGCCCAGAGGCGGAATCGCACCCTGCCATCCTGCAGAATGCGCGGTCCCCAGCTCTTCTGGCTCGGCGATGGTCGTGTCATGCTTCCTCTCCTTCGGTTGCCGGGTTCGAACCGGGAGGCGGGGGCAATTGTTCCGGAACAATGCGTCGCATTTCGCGTTGCCCCACCGCTTTCAAGAGCCCGTTGGATATGGCCGTCAGGCCTTCCGGCTGGTGTTCACCCAAGGGGACCCGCCCGTATGAGCTATTCGTTTTCGGAACTCGATTTCATAAAGCCGGAACTCGGCGCCGAGTTCACCGGCGAGGGCACGCATTTCGCCGTCTTTTCCGCCCATGCCGAAGCGGTCGAGCTCTGCCTCTTCAGCGAGGACAGCAGCGAGGAGGTCGCCCGGCTGCCCCTGCCCAAGCGGGAGGGCGATGTCTGGTCGGGCTATATCGCCGGCCTCAAGCCGGGCACGGTCTACGGCTACCGGGCGCACGGCCCCTATGAGCCGAATGCCGGCCATCGCTTCAACCCGAACAAGCTGCTGCTCGATCCCTATGCCAAGCAGGTCGTCGGCGCCCTCGAATGGGACGACGCGCTCTATGGCTATCGCATCGGCGATCCGGAGGAGGACCTTTCCTTCGACACGCGCGACAGCGCGCCCTTCATGGTGAAGGGCGTGGTGCAGGATCCCGATTTCGACTGGGCGGGAGACCAGGCGATCCGCCGGCCCTGGACGGAGACGATCATCTACGAGGCGCATGTGCGCGGCATGACGATGACCCATCCCGGCGTGCCGGAGGACCTGCGCGGCACCTTCATGGGCATGGCGAGCGACCCCATCGTCGAGCATCTCGTCGATCTCGGCATTTCCGCCGTGGAGCTTTTGCCCATCCAGTATTTCCCCGACGACCGCTATCTCCTGGAAAAGGGCCTGCGCAACTATTGGGGCTACCAGACGCTCGGCTTCTTCGCCCCGCAGCCGCGCTTCCTTTCCGGCCGCGCCATCACCGAGTTCAAGACCATGGTCAAGCGCTTCCATGCCGCCGGCATCGAGGTGATCATGGACGTGGTCTACAACCACACCGCCGAAGGTTCGGAGCGCGGGCCGACGCTGAGCTTCCGCGGGCTCGACAATCTCAGCTATTACCGCCTGTCGCCGGACGATCCGCGCCACACCTACGATACGACGGGCACGGGCAACACGGTCAACATCGCCCATCCCATGGTGCTGCGCATGGTGCTCGACAGCCTGCGCTACTGGGTGGGCGTCATGCATGTCGACGGCTTCCGCTTCGACCTTGCGAGCACCCTCGGCCGCACCCGGCACATCGAATTCGACCGGGAGGGCACGTTCTTCGACGCGATCCGGCAGGATCCCATTCTCTCCGGTGTGAAGCTGATTGCCGAGCCGTGGGATGTCGGCGACGGCGGCTATCAGGTCGGCGGCTTCCCCTATCCGTTCCGTGAATGGAACGACAAGTATCGCGACGACGTGCGGCGGTTCTGGAAGGGGGAGGGCGGGCTCGTCGCGGGGCTTGCCTCGCGCCTTGCCGGATCCTCCGAGCAGTTCAACCATTCCGACCGCGGCGCCACCTCCTCGGTGAACCTCATCAGCGCGCATGACGGCTTTACCCTCATGGACACCGTCTCCTACAACGACAAGCACAACGAGGCGAATGGCGAGGAGAACCGCGACGGCCATTCCGACAACCATTCGGACAATATGGGTGCGGAGGGGCCGACCGACGACGACGGCATCCGCTCGGCGCGGGACCGGCGCCGGCGCAACATGATCGCGACGCTGATGCTGAGCCAGGGCGTGCCGATGCTGCTCGGCGGCGACGAGCTCGGCAACAGCCAGCAGGGCAACAACAACGCCTATTGCCAGGACGACGAGATCGGCTGGACCGACTGGAGCGGCCTCGACGATCCGTTCCTCGATTTCTGCAAGGGCGCGATCGCCTTCCGCAAGGCACATCCGGCGCTTCGCCAGGAACGCTTCCTGACGGGCGAGGCGGCCGGGGACGGCACGATCGAGATCGCCTGGTACCGGCCGGACGGCGCGGTCATGGACGAGGAGGCGTGGAACGACGGCGACCTGCGGACGCTCGGCCTTTTCCTTTCGAAGCCGGCCAACGGGGAGGGGGCCGACCAGCTCTTTCTCGTCTGCAATGCGGGCGGGGATTGCAGCGTGACGCTGCCGGAGGTGAACGGCATCACGGCATGGAAGCGGGTGCTGGATACCGGCGCGGCGGATGACGCCTTCTCTGTTCACCCGGCCGAAAATCCGGCCATGGTCTACGGCGCCAGCATCGCCGCCTTCGAACCGGCGGCGTAGCGATCCAGATGGCGCCGGACAATCTCAAGGAAACCGGCCTCGTCTATGTCTCGGACAGCGAGCCCGGCATTCGCCGGCAGCGTGCCGGCCGCAGCTTCTGCTATCGCCTGCCCGACGGATCGCTCCTTCGCGATGCGGCGGTGAAGGCGCGGATCGCCGCCCTCGGCCTGCCGCCCGCCTATGAGAATGTCTGGATATGCCTCGACGAGAACGGCCACCTGCAGGCGACGGGCTACGATGCGCGGGGCCGCAAGCAGTACCGGTACCATCCCGACTGGCAGGCCCTGAAGAGCGGCGACAAGTTCGACCAGCTGATCGCCTTCGGCCGGGCGCTGCCGAAACTGCGCCGCACGGTGCGGCGCGACCTCGACGGAGCGCCGGGCACGGTCGAGACCATGCTGGCGGCGATCACCGTGCTGCTCGACGAAGCGCATCTTCGCGTCGGCAACCGGGCCTATGCGGTGGAGAACAAGACCTATGGCGCGACGACGCTCCTGAAGCGGCATGTCTGCCTCAGCGACGGGCGGATCGAGCTCAGGTTCACCGCAAAGGGCGGCAAGCGCGTACGCCGCACGCTGAAGAACCCGCGCCTCCAGCGCCTGCTGGAGGATTGCGCGGACCTTCCCGGCCGCCAGCTCTTCGTCTGGCGGGACGAGAACGACGTCGCCCGGCCCGTCGATTCCGGCCGACTCAACACTTATCTCGCCGATATTTCCGGCATCGCCGTCTCTGCCAAGACGTTCCGCACCTGGGCGGGCAGCCTTGCCGCCTTCTCTCTGGCCCGGCAGGCCATAGAAGAGGGCGGAAGGCCGACCATCAAGGGCATGGCGCAGGCGGCGGCCGAGGTACTGCACAACACGCCCGCCATTGCCCGTTCGAGCTATATCCATCCGGACATCATCGCGCTTGCGGACGCGCCGGAGCCGCTGCGCGTGGCGCTGCATCGCCCGCCGCGTTCCACCTCCGGGCTGCGGGCGGAGGAGGAGCGGCTGCTGCGGTTTCTGGAAAGCCGGCGGAACGCCCGCCGCCGTACCCGCCGTGGCGGCGCAGCGGCAGCGCCCTAGCGTCGGAGATGTTCGGGAAGTGGGGGGCAGCTTTTATGGCGCGGCTGCTACGTCGTCCACGAATTCACGCGAAAACCGGCCTCCCTCGCCGCTTCGATGAAGGCCCGGCGGGCGAGGGTCGGATCGTCGTCGCTTGACAGCCCCTGCTCGCAGGTACGCTTTGCCGTCGATGCGGCGGGACCATCCTCCAGCGGCCAGTGGTTCTTCAGGCAAAGCAGGGCATCGCGCGTGCTCTGCACGCGGAGCACCTGCCGCTCGCCCTCGAGCACGACGGCCTCGTCCCAGAGACGATCGGTTGCGAAAATGGTCATTGGCCTTCCTCCGCTCGCCTCTCGGCCGGAAGGTCGACGAGGCTGACGAGGCCGACCACCCGGCGGTCGTCGCGCACCACGACGAGGCGGCGCACGCCGAGCGCGCGCATGCGGGCGGCCACGGTCGCCGTGTCGTCGGCCTCGTTGCACACTTCCGGCGAGACGGTCATGAATTCGGCGATGGTGGTGGAGGTGGAAAGGCCCTTGCCGAGCACCGAGGCGACGATGTCACGGTCGGTGATGATGCCGACGATGGCGCCGACGCCGGGGACTTCCACCGGCAGGGCGCCGACCTCGGTCTCCAGCATCAGCCGCGCGGCGGACTGGGCGGTGTCGTTGGGCGAGACCGTCACGATCTGGGCGGACATCACGTCCTTCACGCGCATCTGCGTCCGCTCCTCTTCAGAGCCGTCCATTGACGAGGCTGCGGCCGTTCGGGGCGGCGGGCACGGCCACCTCCTCCCGCTCCGTGCGGGGGAGCGGCAGGTCCACCTGATGCGGCACGACAACCTGCGGCTCCCAGGAATTGCGGCGTTTTCTCGTGCTGGTATCCGGCGCGGCGTCGGGCTTTCGGGCTAGCGGCTTCTTTTTCTGGCGCACGTCGGACCTCCTGCGAACTGACTTCGTCACAAGCCCAAACGCCACTCCTTCCCGTTGGTTCCGAAAAATCGGGAACCGGGCGGCCCGCCGGACATTCCTGCCGGACCCGACGGATGGAGATGCCCATGCTCTTTGCTGGAAAGGTTGCCCTCGTGACCGGTGCCGGGTCCGGCATCGGCAGGGCCACGGCGCTGGCCTTCGCCCGCCATGGGGCGAGCGTCGGCGTGCTCAGCCGCACCGCCGAGGAGGTGGCGGAGGTGGCGAAGGAGATTCGTGCGCTCGGCGGTTCGGCGCTGGCGCTTGCCGCCGACGTCACCGAGGAGGCGCCGATGCGGGCGGCCGTCGAGCAGCTTGCCGGCGCCTTCGGCGGGCTCGACATCGTCGTCGCCAATGCGGGCATAAACGGCGTCTGGGCGCCGATCGACGATCTTGCGCCGGAGGAATGGGACGCCACCATCGCAGTCAACCTGCGCGGCACATACCTGACGCTGCATCTTGCGGTGCCCCATCTCAAGAAGGCGGGCGAGGGGGCCATCGTCGTCGTCTCCTCGATCAACGGCACACGCACTTTCACGACGCCGGGCGCGACGGCCTATTCGGCCACCAAGGCGGCGCAGGTGGCGATGGTGCAGCAGCTCGCGCTGGAGCTCGGCAAGGCCGGTATCCGCGTCAACGCCGTCTGCCCCGGCGCCATAGAGACGAGCATCGACGAGAACACCGACCAGCGGGGCGCAGGCGAGGCCGGCATTCCCGTGCTCTGGCCGGAGGGCGACATACCGGTGACGCAGGGCAAGCCCGGCACGGCCGACGAGGTGGCGGACGCCATTCTCTTCCTCGCATCTTCCAAGGCACGCCATATCACCGGAACGCCGCTGTGGATCGACGGCGGGCAGGGGCTGCTTCGCTGACAGGTTCCTCTGGCGTCCCGGCCGTGCCCTGTGACAAGGTGCGGCAAGAGCGAAGAGGAGACAGCCATGGCCAACCATCTTTTCGATGCCATCCGCGCTGCTGCGGCGCCGGAGGCGGTGTTCATCGAAACGGTCGAGGGGCGCCGCTGGACCTATGGCGACATGATCCGGCTTTCCGGCCAGTTGGCGCATGCGCTGGCAAGGCGCGGCGTGACGCCCGGCGACCGTGTGGCCGTGCAGGTGGAAAAAAGCCCGGAGGCGTTGATGCTCTATCTCGCCTGCCTGCGGGCGGGCGCCATCTACCTGCCGCTCAACACCGCCTATACGCTGGCGGAACTCGGCTATTTCCTCGGCGATGCCACGCCCGCGCTGGTGGTCGTCGACCCGAAGGTCCGAGACAGCGTCGCGGAGATCGCGGGCGGCACGGTCGAGACGCTGGATGCGACGGGCGGCGGCAGCCTTCTGCAACTGGCCGGCGCGGAGGAGGCGGATTTTTCCGATATCGAGCGCGGGCCGGACGACCTTGCGGCGATCCTCTACACATCCGGCACGACGGGCCGCTCCAAGGGCGCGATGCTGACCCATGACAACCTCCTGTCGAATGCGCTGACGCTGCGGGACCATTGGCGCTTCACGGCCGCCGACCGGCTGATCCATGCCCTGCCGATCTTCCACACGCATGGCCTCTTCGTCGCGTCGAACGTGACGCTCCTTGCCGGAGCCTCGATGTATCTCCTGCCGAAATTCGACGCCGACGAGGTGCTCCGGCTGATGGAAAGCGCGACGGTGCTGATGGGCGTGCCGACCTTCTACGTGCGGCTGGCGCAGCATCCCGGCCTGACGCGCGAGACTGCCGCCGGCATGCGGCTCTTCGTCTCCGGCTCGGCGCCGCTGCTTGCCGAGACCCATCGCAGCTTCTCGGAACGGACCGGCCATGCGATCCTCGAGCGCTACGGCATGACCGAGACCAACATGAACACCTCCAACCCCTATGACGGCGAGCGTGTCGCCGGCACGGTGGGCTTCCCGCTGCCCGGCATCTCGCTGCGCGTCACCGATCCGGAGAGCGGCAAGCCGCTGCCGGACGGCGAGACGGGCATGATCGAGGTGAAGGGGCCGAATGTCTTCAAGGGCTACTGGAAGATGCCGGAAAAGACCGCCGCGGAATTCCGCGCGGACGGCTTCTTCATCACCGGCGACCTCGGCAAGATCGACGGGCGCGGCTATGTGCACATCGTCGGTCGCGGCAAGGACCTCGTGATCTCCGGTGGCTACAACATCTATCCGAAGGAAGTCGAGACCGAGATCGACGGCATGGCGGGCGTCGTGGAGAGCGCGGTCATCGGCGTGCCGCATCCCGATTTCGGCGAGGGCGTGACGGCGGTCGTGGTGCGGCAGAAGGGCTCTACGCTCGACGAGAAGGCGGTGCTCGGCGGGCTGCAGGACCGGCTGGCGCGCTACAAGCAGCCCAAGCGCGTGCTCTTCGTCGACGACCTACCGCGCAACACGATGGGCAAGGTCCAGAAAAACGTCCTGCGCGAGACCTATGCCGATCTCTACAAGGCCTGATCGGCATCCTTCGAGAAGCGCCGCTTGAGGATGTCGAGCACCTCGTTCGCCAGCTCGCCGACGATGCCGCTGCGCTCCCAGGAATAGAGAGAGGCGACGACGGGCGGCTCCGGGCCGAATTCGGCGAAGGGCCGGACCCGCCAGCCTTTCGTGGCATCGACCGGCAGCAGGGAAAGGCCGAGCCCCGCCTCTATGGCCATCAGCACGTTGCGCAGGCTCGCGGAGGTGAAGGCGACATACCAGCGCCGGCGTTCGCGCTCCAGCCGCTCGAACATGGCGTCGCGGTAGAGCCCGCCGGGCGGGAAGGTGACGAGCGGCACGGGGTCGGGCAGGGCCGCCGCCGCGTCCCCGGCGGTGAACCAGGCGATGGGTTCCTCGAAGCTCGCCCAGCTGTCGGCGCTGGGCGTGTCCTCCTTCAGCACCACGATATCGAGTTCGCCGGCGCGGTAGCGCCGCGCCAGGTCCGAGCGAAGGCCGGTGGTGACGTCGAGCCGGGCCTCCTTGTGGCGCTTGGTGAAGGCGGCGAAGGCGCGGGCTATTTCGGGCGTGGCGATATCGTCCGGCATGCCGATCCGCACGGAGGTCGTGCCGGAGGTCTCTGCCACCAGCGTCAGTGCCTCGCTCTGCAGGGAAAGGATGCGCCGGGCGTGGCCGAGCAGGCGCTCGCCCGTCACGGTCAGCCGCACCGGCCGCGCGGCGCGATCGACCAGCTCGCGCCCGATCGCCTCCTCCAGCCGGGCGATCTGCTGGCTCATCGTCGACTGGGTCATGTGCAGGCGATCGGCGGCGGCCGTGAAGCTGCCGGAATCGGCGATCGCCACGAAAGCCCTGAGCAGGCGCGGGTCGAGCATGCCATCTCCATCGAAAACCGGAATAGTAGCTATCTAAACATGTAATTTGCGCATGATTCAAGCCGGTGGTAGCGATAGCGGACAATCGACGGGCATCCATGCCCGCCAAACCCCGTTTCAGCATGAAAGTCGAATGATGACGGATACGCGCCCCGGCCGCGATTGGGCCATGCTTGCACTGGTCGTTCTGGTCGGCCTCAACCTCCGGCCCTTCCTTGCCGCCCCGGCGCCGATCCTTGCGGAGATCGTTGCCGATACCGGCCTCGGCTATAGCGGCATCGCAATGCTCACGCTGCTGCCGATGTTCCTGATGGGCCTCGGCGCTTTCGTCGCGCCGGGCATCCAGATGCGGATCGGCGCCCGGCGCGGTCTTCTCCTCGCGCTCGTCATCCTGCTTGCCGGCTCGGCGCTGCGGGTCGTCGCCTCCGGCGGGCTGGCGCTGATCGCGACGGCCGCGCTTTGCGGCATCGGCGTCGCCTTCATCCAGGCGGCCTTTCCCGGCATCATCAAGGCGCGTTTCCCGAACAGCGTGCCGGTGGTGACGGGCCTCTATTCCGCGATGATCATGGCCGGCGGAGCGTTCGGGGCGCGGCTGATGCCGATGCTCGTCCATGCCGGCTACAGCTGGCGGGCGGCGCTCGCCTGGCTGGCGCTGCCGGTGGCCGTGGCGCTGGCTGCCGCATGGCGCATCCTTTCCGACGTGGAGGCCAGCAAACCGGACGGTGCGCTGACGCGCCAGCTTCTGCGCCGACCGCGGACCTGGGTGCTGATGGCCGCCTTCGGGCTGGTCAATACCGGCTATACCTCGATGATCGCCTGGCTTGCGCCCTATTATCAGGCGCAGGGCTGGACGAGCGCCGACAGCAGCGGCCTCGTCGCCGTCATGGCGGTCTGCCAGGCGACGGCCGCGCTCGGCCTTCCCATCCTCGCGCGCCGCAATATCGACCGCCGCGGCTGGCTGTGGCTCACCATCCTCTTCCAGGGCATCGGCTTCTTCGGCCTTGCGACGGCCCCCGGCCTTGCGCCCGCCGCCTGGGCGGGGCTCTGCGGCGCCGGCCTCGGCGGCAGCTTCGCGCTCGCCATCGTCACGGCGCTCGACCACCTGCCGCGGCCCGAGCAGGCCGGGGCGCTCGCCGCGCTGATGCAGGGCGGCGGCTTCCTGCTTGCCGCGATCGGGCCCTATGCGATGGCGGTGCTGCATGACTGGACGGGCGGTTTTGCCGCCGGCTGGATGCTGCATTTCGGCTGCGTGCTGGTGACGGCGCTGCTCTATATGCGCTTCAACCCGCGCCGGTATCCCGAGGCCATGGCCCTTGCCGCATGAAAAAACCCGCGCCGGCCGGGCGCGGGTTTCTAAAAAAGGCCTGAGCGGAATGCCGCTTACCGGCGCGAGCCGAAGGGCTTCAGCGCCATGTGGCGGTTGACGTCCTTGTAGAGCAGGTAGCGGAACGGCTCCGGGCCACCGGCATAGCAGGCCTGCGGGCAGAAGGCGCGCAGCCACATGAAGTCGCCGGCTTCCACTTCCACCCAGTCCTGGTTGAGACGGTAGACGGCCTTGCCCTGCAGCACATAGAGGCCATGCTCCATGACATGGGTCTCGGCGAAGGGAATGACGGCGCCCGGCTGCAGCGTGACGATGGTCACATGCATGTCGTGGCGAAGGTCGGAGGGATCGACGAAGCGCGTCGTCGCCCACCCGCCATTGGTGTCGGGCATCGCGGCCGGGGTGATGTCCTTTTCGTTGAGGATCAGCGGCTCGGGATGGGGCAGGCCGTCGACGGCCTCATAGGCCTTGCGGACCCAGTGGAAACGGGCATGGGCGCGCGAGCGGTTGTGAAGCGACCACTTGAGGCCCGGCGGCAGGAAGGCGTAGCCGCCCGGCTGGAGCGTGTGCTTGCCGGTCGGCAGGGTCAGTTCCACTTCGCCGTCGACGACGAAGAGCACGCCTTCGGCTTCCGGGTCCTGCTCGGGCCTGTCGCTGCCGCCGCCCGGGGCGACTTCCATGACGTACTGCGAGAAGGTCTCGGCGAAGCCGGAAAGCGGGCGGGCGATGACCCAGCAGCGCGTGTCGTTCCAGAACGGCAGGTAGGAGGTGACGATGTCCTGCATCACCCCTTTCGGAATGACCGCATAGGCCTCGGTGAACACGGCGCGGCCGGTCAGGAGGTCGGTCTGCGGCGGGTGGCCGCCGAGGGAGGAATAGTAGCTTCTTTGCATCGTCTCAGGCCCTTTGTCTTGAGTGTTTTCCGATAGTCCGTGCGGCGTTACTTCGCCTCTGCCTTTTCCAGCAGGGCGACGATTTCGCCCTGGCCGCGGCCGCGGGCATGCTGGAGGGGCGTCACGCCGTCATTGTCCGCGAGATCGACCTTCGCGCCGGCCCTGATTAGCAGGTCGACGATCCTCACATGCCGCGGTCCCCCGTCGCCGAGGATGATCGCTTCGAGAAGCGCCGTCCAGCCGAGGCGGTTCACATGGTCGACGTCGACGCCGGCCTCGATCAGCATGTCGACGGTCTCGACATGGCCGCGCTCGCTGGCGGGGATGAGCGCGGTGCCGCCATAGCGGTTGGTGCTTTTCAGGTCCGCGCCGTGGCTGAGCGTCAGCTTGAGGATGTCGAGATGGCCGCGCGCGCCGGCATAGAGATAGGGGCTGTCGCTGATCTGGTCCTTGGCATTGACGTCGGCGCCGGCCTCGATCAGGGCCCGGGCGGCATTCACCCGGTTGCCGTGGGTGGCGACCAGCAGCGCCGTCGCGCCGCTCGCATCGCGCGCGTCGATCTCCGCGCCCTTCGAAAGCAGCGTCCTTATGGCGGCGACGTCGTCGGCAGCGGCCGCCTTGTGCAGTTGGACATTCATGGTGTCACCGGCGGCAAGAAGGGGAGGGCAGAGGGCCGCGAGGAAGAGCCAGGCCGAGAGAAAAGCGAGTTTCAGCATGCGCATCCCGTTGGTGTGTGGGGACAAACTAGCAGGCGGCCGGCTCATTAGAAAATTAAATGTGCAAATCAGGATCATGCAGAAGATGGAACTTGGCCGCCCGCGAAGCGCCGGCAAAAAAAACCGGGACGGATCGCTCCGTCCCGGGTTCCTGCCCCCGCCCCTGAAAGGGAAGCTCTACGCAATTCCGGACGCAAAACCGCTGCGCACTTTTGCTGGAACTTGCTTTACAGGCCCGCTGCCGCGATGGCGGCGTCCAGGCGCTCGCGTGCCTTCTTCGGCAGCTTGCCGGCCTTGACCGCATCGATATTGGCCGGCGCGTCGCCGACGACGACGAGGCCCACCATGCCCATGCCGACATGCGGCGTGCACTTGACGCCATAGGCGCCCGGCTTGTCGAACGTGACCTTGTAATGCTCGTTCATCTTGCTCTTGAAGGCTTCCGCGCCTTCCGGGATCATGTCCTTGATCGTCTCGACATTATGCCCCTTGTCGGTGGGGATGAAGGTTACGGTGTCGCCGGGCGCGACCTTTACGAAGGCCGGCTCGAACACCATGGCGCCTTCGGCGCCCTTGTTGAGCATGTGCACCTCGAAATCTGCCGCCGCTGCCGGAAGCGCGAGCGCCAGAATGACCGCTGCCGCGCCGACGATGCTCTTTGCCATGATACGCACTGGAGTTCTCCTTGATGACGAACGTCTCACGTTCATGAGGAGGAAGTAGACCCGCCGGGCCGCTCCTTCTTTGACTTTAATCAAACAAGGGCGCGGGATCGTGCGTGGCGTCCTGTCGCAGTACGAGCAAATGTCTCAGATGACGGTGACGGCGATGCCGCCGAGCCCGTCGATCTGCGCGTGCATCGTGTCGCCCCTCCTGACCGCGCCGACGCCGGCGGGCGTGCCGGCGAAGATCAGGTCGCCCGGCGCGAGCGTGAAGAGGCGGGAAAGGCAGGAAATCATCTCCGGCACCTTCCAAATCATCTGGTCGAGGTTTCCCTCCTGCCGGATCATGCCGTTGACCGTCAGCCGGATCGTGCCGGCCGCCGGATGGCCGATGGTAGCGGCGGGATGGATCGGCCCGCAGGGCGCGGCATGCTCGAAGGCCTTGGCAACCTCCCAGGGCCGCCCCAGCTTCTTCGCCTCAGCCTGCAGGTCGCGGCGGGTCATGTCGATGCCGATGGCGTAGCCGTAGACGCAGCCGAGCGCCCGCTCGACCGGAATGTCGCTGCCGCCCTCCTTCAGCGCGACGACCAGCTCGACCTCGTGATGCACGTCGCTGCTGGCGGGCGGATAGGGAAAGCCGCGTTCCGGCGCGACGAGCGTGTCGGGATTCTTCTGGAAGAAGAAGGGCGGCTCCCTGTCCGGGTCGTGGCCCATCTCGATGGCGTGGTCGGCAAAGTTGCGGCCGACGCAATAGATGCGGTGGACCGGGAAGAGCGCGGCGCTCCCTTCGATGGGCAAAGCGGGAACGGGGGCCGGCGCGAAGACATAGCTGCGGTCGGTCCTGGTGTTTTCGGCGGGCATGGCTGCACTTTCGCTGGCTGGTGTTCGGCGCGAGGCTAGCATGGGGCGTCGCCGCGATCATCCGTTCTTCCCGCCTTTCCTTGCACGGGCCGGAAAAATCGCGGATAGGGGAACGATGACGAACAGCGACCCGCCAGAGAAGAGCACTCCCGAGACGGCGAAAGACGCGCCGCAGGGCGCGTGCCGGCGCTCGCTGCCGATCGGCCTCTTGAAAGCACGCGAGGCGGTGATGCGCCATTTCCGGCCCATCCTCGTCGATCATGACGTGACCGAGCAGCAATGGCGCGTCCTGCGCGTGCTTGCCGACGAGGGCATGGTGGATGCGTCGGAAGTGGCGGAAAAGGCCTTCATCCTCGCGCCGAGCCTCACGCGCATGCTGCGCTCGCTGCAGCAGCGCAAGCTGATCTTCCGTCACAAGGACAAGGAGGACAAGCGCCGCGTCCTCCTGACGCTGGCGCCGGCGGGGCAGGCGATGATCGACGAGGTGATGCCGGATGCCCTGCGCGTCTATGCGGAGATCGACGCGCGCTTCGGCGCGGAGAGGATCGATATCCTTCTCGACATGCTGGAGGAACTCGCCGCCCTGAAGCTGGGCGGCGAGGAGTAGCACCGATCGCCATTCAGCCCATGCCGGCCTGCAAACGGCACTTTTCCGGACTTTCGGTGCTCACGTACCGAAAGTACGCTGCGCTCCGGATTCCGGAAAAGCACCATTTTTCGGCTCAGCCTGAACTGAATGTCGATCGGTCCCAGGCCGGTCAGGCGTCCTGCCAGTCCACCTGCAGTTCCTCGCGGAAGGCGAAGCGGACGAGGTGGCGGATCACCACGTCCTTCAACTGCTCCATATCCTCCGCCTTGGGCGCGGCAAGGTCGATATGCAGCGCTGCGCCGTCCGCCTTCAGCCGGCATTCGCCGATGGAGAAGGTGATCTGCCCGTCATGCTCGTCGAACTTCACGGGCAGCTTATGGGCGAAATGCTTGCAGAGCTGCTGCAGGTAGGGGCTTGCCTGTTCGGTGGCGATGGCGGTCTTGCTCGTTGCGGCGGTCATCAGCTTTTCTCCACGGTCTGGGCGGCAAGGTCGAGCGCGGCGGCGATGGCGGCTGCCGCCTCCTCGCTCACGTCTCCCCGGCGGAGGCGAAGCCGCATGGCGAGTTTCAGGTTCTCCATGGCGCGCACGACCGGGGCGGGCACGCCCTCGCGGCCACGCGGTCCGCCGCTGCCGGCGCGCGCCATGAGCTCGTCGATGGCCGCGCGGTTGGCGGCGAGGAAGGCCTTGCCTTCCGGCGTGATGCTGTAACGCTTGCGGCCGCCTTCGGCCGGTTCGATCACGGCATAGCCCATGTCATCCAGCCAGGAGAGTGTCGGATAGATGACGCCCGGGCTCGGGCTGTAGCTGCCGCCGAAGCGTTCCTCGATGGTCTTGATCAGCTCATAGCCATGGCTCGGCGCGTCGGCGATGATGGCGAGCAGCAAGAGGCGCAGCTCGCCGTAGTCGAAGAGGCGTCCGCCGTGGCGGCCGCCCCGGCCGGGGCCATGATGGCGGCCGCGATGGAAGGGACCCGAGCGATCGTCGGGCGGTGAAAAGTGGCGGTGAGGGCCGCATCCCATTCTGTGTCTCATGGTCTCGATATAAATCTCGATATATCTGAAATCAAGATATATCGAGATTTATATCTTTAAAAAGTTTTTGGGGGACGTTAACGTCGTATTTCGGAAAATATAACGATGGAGATGAGCATGGTCCGGCTGAATGAAATCCGCAGGAACGAGGTCGCGGTCACGCCGCCGGAAACGGCGGATGCGCAGCTCGTCTTCATCGGCCGGATTTCGACGCCCTGGACCGCGCGCATGGAAACGCCGCGGCAGGGGCGTCATGATGGGCCTGTCTGCACCATCGAGATCTTCGAGCCCTGGGTGCAGGCCTTGACCGGTGTCGAGCGGTTCGAGCGGCTGGAAGTGCTTTACTGGCTGCACCAGTCGCGCCGCGACCTCGTGCTGCAGAGCCCGGCGTCGAACGGCGAGGTGCACGGCACCTTCTCGCTGCGCTCGCCCGTGCGGCCGAACCCGATCGGAACCTCGATCGTCGTGCTGGAGAAGATCGAAGGCAATCGCCTCTTCGTGCGCGGCCTCGATTGCCTCGACGGCACGCCGCTCATCGACCTCAAGCCGGACCGCACGCTCTTCAAGCCGATCGCACCGCCCCAGCCGGGCGATTTCGAGACCGGCCAGGCGCAGATGTGCAGGAAGGCCGGCGATTAGTCGTCGACGGCGACCATCACGTCGGAGGCCTTGACGACCGCATAGGCTTCCTGCCCGGCGGCAAGGCCCAGCTCGTTGACGGCTTCGTTGGTGATCGAGGCGGTGATGATCGAACCGCCGCCGACATCGATGCGGACATGGGCGGTGGTCGCGCCAAGAGTGACTTCGACGATCTTGCCCTTGAGGCGGTTGCGCGCGCTGATCTTCATGCAAAGCTCCTGTGGTTGCTACCCGCAAACTAGCATCGCGGCGTCGAAAGGAAAGGTCCGCAACCCGAAACCGGCGATCATCGCCAGCGGGCGGTGCGCTCGATCCATTCTCGGGTGCGGGCTTCCGGGTCGGCATTCAACGTGATGTCGGTGACGACGGCGGCGCTGTCGGCGCCGTTCTCGAAGACGGCGGAGAGGCGATCCGGGTTGAGGCCGCCGATGGCGACGAGGGGAAGCGGCGCGACGCGGGCCTTCCAGTCGGCGAGGCGCTCGACGCCCTGCGGCGCCCATTTCATCTTCTTCAGGATCGTCGGCCAGACGGGGCCGAGCGCAATGTAATCGGGCCGTGCGGCGAGCGCCGTTTCAAGCTCCGCCGCGTCATGGGTGGAAAGGCCGAGCTTCATGCCGCTCGCGCGGATGGCGGCGATGTCGGCCCCGTCAAGGTCCTCCTGCCCGAGATGCACGAAGTCGCAGCCCTCCTCGATGGCGATTTGCCAGTAATCGTTGACGATGAGCTGGCAGCCCGCAGCAGCGCAGGCCGTTTTCGCGCGGCGGATTTCCGCTCGCAGGCGATCCTCCGGCAGGTCCTTCATGCGCAGCTGCACGAGCCTGACGCCGAGCGGCACGAGCCGCTCGATCCAGTCGGCGCTGTCGACGATGAGGTAGAAGGGATCGAGCTTCACGAAAAGACGGCCTTTCCGATGACGGGAGTGGAGGGAACGGCCATGTCGCGCGGTTCGAGCGGCACCGCCGCATGGGCGAGGCGGCCGGCCGCAATGGCGAGCGCAAAGGCTTCCGCCATGGCGGCGGGATCGCCCGCGCCGGCGACGGCGGTGTTGAGCAGCACGGCATCGTAGCCGTGCTCCATGACGGCGGCCGCATGTGAGGGCCGGCCGATGCCGGCATCGACGATCAGCGGAATATCCGGGAAATGCGCGCGGAAGGCGCGCAGCGCCATCGGGTTGACCGGTCCCATGGCCGAGCCGATGGGCGCGCACCAGGGCATCAGCACCCGGCAGCCGGCCTCCAGCAGCCTTTCGGCGACGACGAGGTCGTCGGTCGTATAGGGGAAGACCTGGAAGCCTTCGCCGGTGAGGATGCGCGTCGCCTCGACGAGGCCGAAGACATCGGGCTGGAGCGTGTCGTGATGGCCGATCACCTCCAGCTTGATCCAGTCGGTGCGGAAGACCTCGCGCGCCATCTTCGCCGTCAGCACGGCTTCCTTGACGCTGTGGCAGCCGGCGGTGTTGGGCAGCACGCGCACGCCGAGTTCCCCGATCAGTTCGAAGAAGGCGCCGCCCGCCTTGCCGCCGGCATTTTCCCGGCGCAGGGAAACCGTGACGATCTCCGCCTTCGAGCGCCGCACGGCCTCCGCGAGAATGGCGGGCGAGGGATAGCGCGCGGTGCCGAGCAGCAAGCGGGAGCCGACCTCGGCGTCGTAGAGTTTCAGCATGTCAGCCTCCCTGCATGGGGGAAAGGATCTCGACGCGGTCGCGTTCGCCGAGCGGAAAGGCGGCGCGGTCCTCGCGGTGCACCAGCTCGCCGTTCACCGCCGTCGCCAGCCAGTCGCCTTCGTAGTCGAGGGCGGAGAGCAGATCGGCGAGCGTCGCGGCGGCGACCTCCTGTTCCTCGCCGTTGATGATGAGGGTCATGATGCCTTCCTTTCGAATTGCCTTTGGCGAAGGAGGATGCGGGCGACCTCGCCGGCCATGGCGGGCGCCAGCAGGAAGCCGTGGCGGTAGAGGCCGTTGACATGGATGGTCTCGCCATCCTCGCTCACGCGCGGGAGGTTGTCGGGATAGGCCGGGCGGATGCCTGCGCCGGTCTCCACGAGTCGCGCCTCGCCGAAGGCCGGGTGCAGGGCATAGGCGGCGTTCAGCAGCTCCATCAGCGAGCGGGCGGTGACGGGGCTGGCGTCGTCGCTCTCGATCATCGTCGCGCCGACCATGAAGCGGCCCGCCTCCCGCGGCACGATATAGATCGGGTGGCGGGGGTGGAGCAGGCGGACGGGGCGGGATAGGCGGATTTCGCCGGTTTCGAGGGCAAGCATTTCGCCGCGCACGCCCCGCAGGCCCGGCAGGCGGCCGATCCGCGCCGCGCCGGTGCAGTCGATCACCCGGTCATGGCCGCCGGCCTTGCCGCCCGCGCCGAAGAGGAAGCGCATGCGCGCCTCCTCGAGGCTTGCGGTGAGCGCCGCCATCGCCTGCCGTGGATCGAGATGGGCTTCCTCGCGGAAGAACAGCGCCCGGCGGAAGCGGCCGGCAAGGTCCGGCTCCAGCGCGGCGATGGCCGCCTCGTCCAGCCATTCCCAGCCGCTCGTTCGCCCGGCGAAGCGTTCCAACTCGCCGGCATCGCGGCCGGCGGCGACGACCAGCGTGCCCTTGCGATGCACATGGCCGGGCAGCGCGGCTTCCCACCAGTCGGCGGCAAGGCGGCCGAGCGCCAGCACCTCTTCCTCGGCGCTTTCCCGCTCGCACCAGGGCGCGAGCATGCCGCCGGCAAAGCCGGAGGCGCCGAGGCCCGCCCTTTCCCGGCTTTCCGAAATGGTGACGTCGAAGCCGTGGCGGTAGAGCTGCCAGGCGGTGGCAAGGCCGGCGACGCCGGCGCCCTTGACGAGGATGCGCATGGTCATTCTCCCGAAAGCGGCATGTAGAGGTCGCCGCCCTCGCGGAATTTCGCCGCCATGGCCTCCAGCCCCTCCTTCTGCGCCTCGGCGCGGATATCGTGCGAGATGCGCATGGAGCAGAATTTCGGGCCGCACATGGAGCAGAAATGCGCGACCTTGTGCGCCTCCTTGGGCAGCGTCTCGTCATGGAAGGCGCGGGCCGTCTCCGGGTCGAGCGAGAGGTTGAACTGGTCCTCCCAGCGGAATTCGAAGCGGGCGCGCGACAGCGCGTCGTCGCGGAGCTTCGCGGCCGGGTGGCCCTTGGCGAGGTCGGCGGCGTGGGCGGCAATCTTGTAGGTGATGACGCCGACCTTCACGTCGTCGCGGTCGGGCAGGCCGAGATGTTCCTTGGGCGTGACGTAGCAGAGCATGGCCGTGCCGAACCAGCCGATCATCGCCGCGCCGATGCCGGAGGTGATGTGGTCGTAGCCGGGGGCGATGTCCGTCGTCAGCGGGCCGAGCGTGTAGAACGGGGCCTCGCCGCAGGTCTTCAGCTGCTTGTCCATGTTCTCCTTGATCTTGTGCATCGGCACATGGCCGGGGCCCTCGATCATGACCTGGCAGTCCTTTTTCCAGGCGATCTGCGTCAGTTCGCCGAGCGTTTCGAGTTCGGCGAACTGCGCGGCGTCGTTGGCGTCGGCGATGGAGCCGGGGCGCAGGCCGTCGCCGAGCGAGAAGGTGACGTCATAGGCGCGGGCGATGTCGCAGATTTCCTCGAAATGCTCGTAGAGGAAGCTCTCCCTGTGGTGATGCAGACACCACTTGGCCATGATCGAGCCGCCGCGCGAGACGATGCCGGTGACGCGGTTCACGGTGAGCGGGATGTAGTGCAGCCGCACGCCGGCATGGATGGTGAAATAGTCGACGCCCTGCTCGGCCTGTTCGATCAGCGTGTCGCGGTAGACCTCCCAGGTCAGGTCCTCGGCGATGCCGTTCACCTTCTCCAGCGCCTGGTAGAGCGGCACGGTGCCGATGGGGACCGGCGAATTGCGGATGATCCATTCGCGGATATTGTGGATGTTGCGGCCGGTCGAAAGGTCCATGACCGTATCGGCGCCCCAACGGATCGCCCAGACCATCTTCTCCACCTCCTCCGCCATGGAGGAGGTGACGGCGGAATTGCCGATATTGGCGTTGATCTTCACGAGGAAGTTCCGGCCGATGATCATCGGCTCGGCTTCCGGGTGGTTGATGTTGGCGGGGATGACCGCCCGGCCGCTCGCCACTTCCTGCCGGACGAATTCCGGCGTCACGAAATCCGGGATATGCGCGCCGAAGCTCTCGCCGTCACGGGCAAGCGCCTCCTTTACCGCCTTGCGGCCGAGATTCTCGCGGATGGCGATGAACTCCATCTCGGGCGTGACGATGCCGGCGCGGGCATAGGTGAGCTGCGTCACCGCCTTGCCGTCCGTCGCGCGGCGCGGGCGGCTCAGCACCGGGAATTCCGGCGTCAGGCGCTCGCCGGTGGCAAAGCCGTTGTCCTCGGGGCGGACGTGGCGGCCGTCATAGGCCTGCGTATCGCTGCGGGCGGCGACCCAGCCTTCGCGAAGGCGCGGCAGGCCGCCTTCGATGGAAACGACATGGGCGGGATCGGTATAGGGGCCGGAGGCGTCGTAGACGATGACCGGCGGCTCGCCGGAGGTCGGGTGCAGGGCGATCTCGCGCATCGGCACGCGGATGTCCGGGTGCAGTTCGCCGGGAATGTGGATTTTTCGCGAGGCGGGAAGGGCGCCCGTCGTGACGGTGGGGGTGAGCTTTTGAGCGGCAATATTCATCGTGAGGCTCCAAGTTTTCGTTTGGAGACCCAGTCCTAGAGCCGGAATGATGGAAGGACGCGGGAGACGGAATCCGGGTTTCGGATAGCCTGCCACAGCGCTTGCACCGTCCCTACGCCAGTATGAACTGGATCAGGTTCAACGGGTCACTGCGCTGCGAATGCCAGCAGTATCTCAGCCCCTTGTCGGGACCCCCCTGGTGAATGTCTCAAGCAAAGACGCTGGGAGGCGATTTGTCAACGGAGAAAAATAAGTAAGTAATTACTTACTTTTTGGCCTGCGGGCAAAAAGAAAACGGCGGAGCATTGCGCCGCCGTTCCTCTTGAAATCGCTTGCGAAAACTACTCGCGCTCGCCCGTGAAATTCAGCAGGAGCTGGAAGATGTTGACGAAGTTGAGGTAGAGCGACAGCGCGCCGAACACGGCCATCTTCTGCTGCGACTCGTGGCCGATATTTTCCGCATACTGCTCCTTGATGTTCTGCGTGTCCCAGGCGGTGAGGCCGACGAAGACGAGGATGCCGATCACCGAGACGGCGAACTGCAAAGCGCTGGAGCCGAGGAAGATGTTGACGATGGAGGCGATGATCACGCCGATGAGGCCCATCATCAGGAACGAGCCGAACTTCGAGAGATCGCGCTTCGTCACGTAGCCGTAGAGGCTGGTGGCGCCGAACATGGTGGCGGCGATGAAGAAGGTGCGGGCGATGCTCATGCCGGTGAAGACGAGGAACACCGAGGCGAGCGACAGGCCCATGACGGCACAGAAGGCCCAGAAGGTCATCTGCGCGGCGCTGGCCGACATGGTCTGGATCTTGAACGAGAAGAACAGGACGAAGGCGAGCGGGGCCAGCATCACCACCCATTTCAGTGGCGAGGAGAAGATCGGCACATAGAGCGCCGGCGTCGAGCCGACGACGAAGGCGATGAGGCCGGTGATGACGAGGCCGGCGCCCATGTAGTTGTAGACGCGCAGCATGTGCTGGCGCAGGCCCTCGTCGAAGAGGGCGGCCGACTGCGCCTGCGCGCCGTAGCCGAAACGCTGTTGTACGGGTTCCATCGAGAATCTCCTTCGGTCTGGAAGCGGTTGATCAGTAGAGCGTGCGGGAAAGGTCCCGCGCGGTGTCCGCCAGGTCGTCGGCCTTGCGGCTTTCCGACACCAGCGCATAGGCGGCGTCGCCGATCTGCCAATAGGCGGCGCGGGCGTTGTCGGCATGGAAGAGCAGGACGTGCTGCACGGCGAAGGAGCCGGGGCGCACGGCGAAGAGCGACAGGCGCTCTCCCTTCGCTGGCTCCAGCACCAGCTCGACGCTCGGGCCGTAGGCGGAGGGGAAGACCTGCGTGTCGATGACGGTCCAGCCCTTCGGCAGGTCCGGCAGCACGATGGCCGTCGCCGAGCGGATCTCCGCCGGGTCGAAGGTCTCGATTTCCGGCTGCGAGGTCATGCTGTCGCGCAGCAGCGTCGTCCGGTGCGCGCGCACGGCCTCCTCGACGAAGGCGGGCGGCGGCGTGGAGGCGACGACTTGCGTCGCGCCGAAGGGCCCGAGCGCCGCATGGGCGACCCAGCCCGCCGCGATGAAGAGCGCGATGGCGGCGGCGCGGCGGAAGACGGAGAAGACGCGGCGATGCGACAGCGCCCGCTCGAGAAGCCGTGCGGCCTCGCGGGTTTCCTGCCGTGTCACGGTGCGATGGTCGGCGAGCGCGAGGCGTAGCTCGTCGCGCACGCGCAGGTCCTTCATGATCTGCGCGGCCACTTCCGGCCGTTCGGAGAGATAGGCCTCGACCTCGATGCGCCGGCCGACGGCGAGCTGGTCGTCGACATAGGCGTTGAGGTCGGTTTCGAGGATGGGGTCATTGCTTGTCATCGCCGGTGCCTCCGACAATCCTGAGATGGGTGACGGGTGCGGCGCTGCCGCCCTGTTCGAAGCTGCGCAGCCGCTGGCGGGCGCGGGCGACGCGCGACATCAGCGTGCCGACCGGGATGCCGAGCGTATCGGCGGCCTCCTGATAGGAAAGCTCCTCGATGGCGACGAGATGCAGCGCCGCGCGCTGCTCCTCCGGCAGGCCGAAGAAGGCGTTGCGCAGCTGGGTGAGCCGCACCGAATGATCCTGGTTGGCCGGCGCGGAGGTCTCCGCGATCTCGGCCGCCGCATCGTGGCGGCGCTCCTGCGAGCGGCGCTGGCGCAGGCGGTCGATATGGGCATTGTGCAGGATCGACATCAGCCAGTTGCGGACATTCGCGCCGGTGCGGAAGGTCGACTGCCGCTCATAGGCTTTCACCAGCGCGTCGTGCACGAGGTCTTCCGCCTCGTCCGGATTGCGGACGAGCGACAGGGCATAGCGCCTCAGCGCCGCAAGCTGTCCGATCACGTTGAAGCCGGGTGTCTTTCCGTTCATGCCCCAATATACGAGCGCCGGGCGACGCTCATTCCACCGCCTTGCGAAAAAAGTTCAAAGCCAGTGCAGCACGACGGCGGCAAGCGCGATGTAGCGGCCGAACTTGGCGAGCGAGACGACGAGGAGGAAGCGGCCGAAGGGCTCGCGCATGATGCCGGCCGCGACCGTCAGCGGATCGCCGATGACGGGCATCCAGCTGAGTAGCAGGCTCCACCAGCCATAGCGGCGATACCAGTTTCCGGCGCGCTCCAGCGATTTCGCGGAGACGGGAAACCAGCGGGCACCGCGGAAGCGTTCGATACCCCGGCCGAGCAGCCAGTTGATCACCGAGCCGAGCACGTTGCCGATGCCGGCGACGAGGATGAGCAGGGCGGGCGTGTAGTTCTTCGAAGCCAGCAGGCCGGCCAGCACCGCCTCCGACTGGGCGGGCAGGATGGTGGCGGCGATCAGGGCGGCGAGGAAGAGGCCGCCATAGGCGGCAAGCGCGCTCATCTTTGGCTGGCGGCCGGGCCGCTCCGCTGTTCCTTGCTGTCCATGCCGCCTCCGCATCGGTTCGGCAGCTTCCGTAAACGGTGCCGACCGATGGAGGAAGGGGAGGACACTCTTTTGCGGACGCCAGCGGCAATCGGTAGCGGCAAAGAAGCTCTGCCGCACGCGATATTGAAGGCCCTGTCCGCACTATCGTTGAAACGGCCGCGAGGATCGGCGGCGGCCCGCCTGGTTCGGGCCGCCGACGCGATCGGCGCCGTGGAGGAACGGCGGCCGGCTTCAGCCGGTCAGCACAGCGCCGACCGGTTCATCAGCATGATGTCGTTCGTGGTCAGCGTCATGCGGGACGGCTCGTCGATCTCGTCCAGCACGGCCCGCAATGCCTTGTCCAGGCAGAACTCGACGATTTCGGCATCCAGCGTCTTCGCCGATTCCAGTGCGAAGGCGACAAGACGCGCCAGCGCCATCAGTTCGTTGCCCCGGTCTTCGACCTCGTTCGTTTCGATTCTCATGTCTTGCGCCCCCGCAATTTCTCAAGCCCTGCACAAAGTATAGGCGTGACGCGCCCTTTTCGCGCGTGACTCAGGCGTGACACACGCGGAATGGGAAATTGCACGTTCTACTGCGTTTTGGGTTGATGGGCGGCGGTGCGCCAGAGCGAGGTGGCCCGGAACGTCCAGCCCGCGCGTTTTGCAGGGCTTTGCGGCTGGAAATCGTGAAGGGCCTGCAGCAGGGCGAGGGCGTCCTCGCGTTTCCGGTTCGCCGTTTCTACATGGAAAAGTTGCAGGAAATCCTTGCGGAACGCGGTCAGTCCGGCCCTTTCCACGATCGCCGCCCAGGTCCGGTCCTTGTAGAAGAGAGCGGATGCGGCTGCGCGCAGGCTTGATATGTGAGCCTTATCAATAGCCTGGAGATCGCCGAGGCGATCCAGCGTCGCATCGACATTGACCATGGGTAGCGAAAGGGCGGGATAGCCGAGTTCGGCCGGGCCGTGCAGCAGGGCGACATCCGCGTCGTCGATGCGCCGGCCGCTGGCATAGTCCTCGTAGATGCGGCCGATGCCGACCATGCCGAAGCCGTCGCATTCGGCCGCGCGGAGCGCGCCCATGCTCGCCGCGCCGAAGACGGCGACGCCCGTCTCCAGCGCGTGGAGGATTTCCTTGTGCCAGACGGGGGCGACATGTTCGAAATTGCCGTCGATCAGGCCGATGGCGGCGGCCCCGGCCCTTGTCGCCGAGAGGACGTCGCCATGGGCCGCGGGCGGGCGAACCTCGATGCCGTGGCCGCAAAGCGTGGCGGCATCCGGCAGGCTGGGGCCGACGAAGACGATCTTCATGGCATTGCGAACAGCATGCGCGAGAGGGCGCGCGGGCCGACGGCATGCCGGCGCGCGCCCTCGGGGTTCTCAAGCGCCGGCACGATCATCTTGACCACGGAAACGGGCAGCGACGCATCGCCGAGCGGCACCGCCACGACCGGCGCGATGCTGCTGGCGGCGAGTTTTTTGAGGCACCATTCAAGCAATCCGGCGGCATCGCCTTCCGGCGCCGGATAGGTTGGGGCGGCGCCGGGCACTGCCTCGAAAAGGGCGCGGGTTTCCGCCGCGAGCGGGCGGCTGAAGGTTTCGGCGAAGAGATCGTCCCGCGCGCCACTGATATAGGTGAGGCGCGATTGCGCGACCTCCGTCAGCGCGCGGATGACGGCGCGTGCCGCGACGGGATGGGTGCCGTAGCCGATCGTCACGTCATGGAACAGCGGCTGCCTGCGGGCAAGGATGCCGGCTTCGGCAAGCACCGCCGCATAGGTGGGCACGGCAAGGTCGCTGGTGATGTCGAAGAGGCGAAGGTCCAGCCCCGCTTCACTAAAGCGCGCGACAAGCGCTTCGGCGACGGGGTCCGCGATATCCGCCGGGTCTATCGCCGCTGCAAGGCGCTTTTGCCGGGGGAGCAGGCGCCACAAGCGGTCGGCATCGCGCTCGATGCGTTCCAGCAGGCCATGCAAGATCGCCTCGGTTTCCGAATTGCCGGAGGCCAGGCCGTCCGAGGATTGCCAGAAACGTGGCGTTTCCTCCGTGCGGTCGAGGATCACCGCCTCGCGCGGCACCCAGATGCGCTCGCCCGTCGCGACGTCGTGTCCTGCCAGCCAGTCGATCACCTCGTCCTCGCCGACGAAGGGCTGGCCGGCCGCTATGAAGATGTCGAGCGGCAGGCACGTCTCCCCTGCCTCAGAGAAGGCGCGGCGGGAGGAGCGGCGTGCGCGCACGAGCGGGTCGCCGGCGACGGCCCGCTCCAGCGCCTCCATGGCGGCGGAGACTTTCGCGTCGATATCCGTGATGCCCTTGCCCTGGTTGATGACGATCGAGCGGGCATTGGGGCTCACCGCATTCCAGACCGGGATGCCGAGGCGGTCGAGCCCCGTCAGGCGGGAAAGCCGGGTGATGCCGAACCGGGGCAGCAGCGCCCCGATCCGGCTCCAGGTCTCCTCCGGGCCGCAGATCCGGTCGGAGCAGAGCCGGGTCACTTGTCCATGAAGCCGCCGGAAGCGTCCATGAATCCGCCCGAGACATCCATGAAACCGCCGGAAACCGCATCCGCCGAGGAGGCGAGGGCGGCAAGGTTCACGCCCTTGGTGATCGTCGCGCCGGCCTTGCGCAGGTCGTCCGCGGCCTTCAGCGCGCCGCCCGAGGGAACGCCGGTCTGCGTCACCGTGCCGGCGTCGAGGTCCGCGACCCAGAGCCCGTCATCTCCCTCAATGCCCAAAACAACCAGTCGCGCCATGTTCAGTCCCTCTCTCGTTCGGTTGAATTCTCAGAACCCCGCCTTTTTCAGGCCTTCGTAATACTGCTGTCGTTGCCACTCTTCCTTGAAGGGGACGATCTTCATCCAGGCCTCGACGTCGAAGTTCGGATGGACGACGTAGGTGCGGCGCACGAAATGCCGCGCTTTCTTCATGTCCCCGAGCATGCTCCAGCAGGCGGCCGAAAGACGGTCGACCGGCGTGCGGTCCTTCATGCGGGCGATATAGTCGAGCGCCTGCTCGTAGAGGCCGAGCGAATAGCTGGCGCCGGCGGCGGTCCAGAAGTATTCGTCAGGCGAGAGCGGGTTGAGGTCGATGGCGTGCTCTATCTTCCGGAGGCCGAGATCGGGCCGGGACGCCTGCACCAGCGTATCGGCATAGCTCGCGATGACATTGGCATGGTGTGGGCTCAATGCCTCGGCCTGGTCGAGATAGGCGGCGCTTTCGTCGAACTGGCGGGCGTAGAGCTTCACGACGCCGAGCTCGCGGTAGCCGGAGGGCAGCCGCTCGTCGGTCCTGATGGTCTGCGCCGCATAGTCTTCCGCCTGCTGCAGCAGTTCGCCGTCGCCGCGCGCGGTCACCAGCCATTCGAGGAAGTAGCTGCGGGCGAGGCCGCCGAGGGCGGGCGCGAAATCGGCGCTCGTCTGCAGCGCCTCGCGGAAGCTCTTGCGGGCGCGGCGGATGTCGCGCAGGTCGAGGTTCTTCAACTGTCCCTGGCCGACGAGGAAGGTGCGATAGGCATCGGCGTTGCGCTCGTAATCGCCGCGCACCAGCTCGTTGTGCTCGATCTCCGTGGCGATGGCACCGGCGATCTGGTGGGCGATCATCTGGCGGGAGCGGGCGAGCCCCTCGGCCGACAGCGGAAAGCGCTCGGCCCAGATGACCTCGTCGCTGCCGAAGAAGATGAGCTGGGCAAAGAGCGTGTGGCCATCGCCCTCGTCGCGCAGGCGTGTTTCCAGGATATAGCTGATCTTGTGGCGTTCGTAGGTGGTGGCCCGGTCCGCCTGCCGCGAGATCTGCGCGGCGGTATGCGGGGCGATGATCGAGATCGAGCGCAGCGCGCAGAGCCCGATCGTCACGTCCTCGATCAGGGCCTCGGCAAAGCGCGCCGCCGCGCGCGAGCCATGCGCCGTGGCCGGCGGCAGCAGCACGACGCGGGGCGGGTTCTGCCGCGGCAGCGCGATGCCGGCTTCATCCGGCGTCAGGATCTGCATGGACGGCTGGACGGTCATGAGCGCCGCCGGCGTTGCCGGTCGGCCGGTGAGGACCGCGCGCACCTCCTCGTCCTGCGGATTGGCCTCCAGCAGGCGGAGGGCGGCGGACGAGCGGACCTGCCGTGCGGCGCCGCTGTCGGCCGCCCTGTCGAGCAGGGCCTGGCGCAGCAGCGCCATATGGGCCGTCCGCTGCAGCGCGATCCAGTTGACGAGCGCGCGGTTGACCGGCTTGACGTGCTTGAGGAAATCCTCGGTAAGGAGGCCCGCCAGAACGGCAAGGCCCGCATCCTGCCGCAGCTTTGCGACATCGCTTTCGACCGGATCCGGCCCGAGCGCGATGGCGGCATCGGTGAAGGCGAGATAGGCGCGGCCGAGATCGCGCTGCCGCTTCTGGGCGCGCGAGACGGTCTGCCGCAGGCTGGCAAAGGCGGCGGCAGCGTTGCCGTCGTCCCAGAAAAGGCTCGCCGCGTCGGCCCTCGCCATTTCCGTCAGGCCGCGCGTCTTGAGATAGCAGAGGATCAGCAGCGCCTTTTCGGGAAAGACGATGTCGTTACCGCCCTCGTCGAGCAGGCGAAGATGGCCCAGCGTCTGAAGCTGCGCCGGCATGTGCTATCAGATCCGCAGTTCCGATGCGCTGTCCGCACGTTCGCCCGCTTCCGCTCCGGCGCTCGCCTTGGAGAGCGCGGTCGCCAGCGCGATGATCGACTTGCGCACGCCGGCATCGTCGATTTTCAGGAAGGCGCGGTTGAGGTCGAGGCCTTCCTTGGAGGAGACGAAGGTGGAGACGTCGCCGGTCTCGTGGGCGACGCCCGCGGTCGGAACGGCGTTCTCGTCGTCCTGGAAGAAGAAGCTCGGCGGCACGCGGAAGACGTCGGAGATCGCCTGCAGACGGCTCGCGCTGATGCGGTTCGTGCCCTTTTCGTATTTCTGAACCTGCTGGAAGGTCACGCCCAGGCGATCGGCGAGCGCTTCCTGGCTCATGCCGACCATCAGGCGGCGCAGGCGCACGCGGGAGCCGACGAAGACGTCGATCGGGTTCGGTGTTTTCTTGGTCATGATACTTTCTCCCCTAGAGGGCATGCCGGGGCATACGATATCGGAATATGCCTTCACTGTGCTCGAATACCCGGTTCGATGCAACTGCCGCGGACCGGATTTCATCGCTACCGTAACGTGAGGCTGCGTGTACGCCGCCGCTATATGTCGTAGCTTTGCGGCGCGCTGAGCGAGGCGATGAACTTCTTCGTCCTATCCCGCTGGGGTGTCGAGAAGATGGCGCGGGGCGGGCCCTCCTCGACGATCACGCCGCCGTCGAGAAAGACGACGGCATCGGCGACGCGCGAGGCAAGGCGCAGGTCGTGGGTCGCCATCACCATGGTCGTTCCCTCACGGGCAAGGCGGCTCAGGACCTCCACGACTTCCTCGGCAAGCTCGGGGTCGAGCGCCGAAGTCGGCTCGTCGCAAAGCAGGACACGCGGCGAGGGCGCAAGCGCCCGGGCGATGGCGACGCGCTGCTGCTGGCCGCCCGAAAGCGTCGCCGGCCAGGCGTCCGCCTTGTGCGCCATGCCGACCTTTTCGAGAAGCTCCATCGCGCGGGCCCGCGCCTTGTCGGCCGGCCATTTCAGCACGGTGATGAGGCCTTCCATGACGTTGGCGATGGCGGTCTGGTGCGGGAAGAGCTGGAAGTTCTGGAAGACCATGCCGGTCTGGCGGCGCAGCTTCTGGATCGCGTCCCAGCCGACCTTGCGATCGGGGGCGAAATCGATCTTCTCCTCGCCGAGGCGGATCGAGCCCGCGGTCGGGATTTCGAGCAGGTTGATGCAGCGCAGAAGCGTGCTCTTGCCGCCGCCGGAAGGGCCGACGAGGGCCGTCACCGTGCCTTCGGCCAGCCGCAGGCTGATGTCGCGCAGCACGACATTGTCGCCGAAGCGTTTCTCGATATGCGTGAGTTCGATCATGTGCTAGCCTCCAGGAAGCCGCCATAGCGGGCGAAGCGCTTTTCGAGCCGCACCTGCAGGGACGAGAGCACCGAGCTCAGCGCGAGGTAGATCAGCGCGGCCTCGATATAGAGGATCAGCGGCTCATAGGTGGTGGCGACGATGCGCTGGGCCGTCTGGAAGAGTTCCGGCACCGTGACGGCGGCGGCGAGCGAGGTGTCCTTGACCAGCGAGATGAAGGTGTTGGACAGCGGCGGCACGGCGACGCGCGTCGCCTGCGGCAGGATGGTGCGGCGCATGGCCTGCGACCAGCTCATGCCGATCGAATAGGCCGCTTCCCACTGGCCGCGCGGCACGGAGGAGATGACGGCGCGGATGATCTCCGACGTATAGGCGCCGACATTGAGCGTGAAGCCGATGAGGGCCGCCGGGAAGGCGTCGAGCAGGATGCCGACGCTCGGCAGGCCGTAGAAGATCACGAAGAGCTGTACCAGGAGCGGCGTGCCGCGGATCACCCAGACATAGAACCGCGCGACATCCGAGAACGGCCGCGGGGCGAAGAGCCGCACGACGGCGGTCAGCAGGCCGAGCGCGAGGCCGAGCACGAAGGAGGCGAGGGTGAGCGGAATGGTGAAGACGAGCGCGGCCCAGAGCAGGGGGGCAAGCGAGTCCAGCATCAGTTGAAGCCAGGGCGGCACGGGGGCGATCCTCCGAAATGCGGCTGGCCGGGTCATCCCCGGCCAGTTCGTCGGTCTATCTATATGTCAGGAACAGGCCGGCGCGAAGCGGCCGGTCGAAGATTACTTCGAGACGTCCTGGCCGAAATACTTGTCCGAAATCGCCTTGTAGGTGCCGTCGGCCTTGATCTCGGCGAGTGCCTTGTTGATCGCGTCCAGCAGTTCCGGCTCGCCCTTGCGGATGATGATGCCGGAATAGTCGGCGCCTTCCTGTTCGGCGGCGATCTTCACATTGGCGTCGGGCTTGTGCTTCTTGAAGTCGAGGAAGGACAGGCTGTCGTTGATCGTCGCGTCGGCGCGGCCGGTCAGGACGAGCTGGATCGACTGGTCGAAGCCGTCGGTGCCGACGAGCTCGGCGCCCGATCCTTCAGCGAGCTTGCCGAAGTTGCTGGTCAGCGACTGGGCGGACTTCTTGCCCTTGAGGTCGGCGAAGCCCTTGATGCTGTCGTCGTCGGCGCGCACGATCAGCACGGCCTTGGAGGCGATATAGGGCTCGGAGAAGTCGTATTTCTGCTTGCGCGCCTCGGTGATGCCGACCTGGTTGATCACGGCGTCGTAGCGGTTGGCGTCGAGGCCGGCGATCAGGCCGTCCCACTTGCCTTCCAGGAATTCGGCCTTCACGCCAAGCTTCTTGGCGACCGCCTCGCCGATCTCGACGTCGAAGCCGACCAGCTTGCCATCCGTGTCATGGTAGGTGAAGGGGGCGTAGGTGCCTTCGGTGCCGATCTTCAGCGCGCCGGCCGACTGGACGGCGGCGAGGTTTTCACCGGCAAAGGCAGGGGCGAGAGCGGCGGCCTGCAGGGCCGCGGCGGCGGCAAGGGTCTTCAACCAGTTCATCTTGGGGACTCCGTTTCTGGCTCACATGTTCGATGGGCGATCAATCGCAGAAATCCATGAAAAACGATGGGCAGAAAACTGCGATTTATTTGGGCGAATGCAAATATTTTTCTCATCGGCCGCCGCTTACAGGCGGTGCCGGCGGCTTTTGAGCCCTTGCACGGTGACAATCGATAGATGGGACGAAGGATGAAAGATCGTCGAGGAAGGGCCGATGAATGCCATTTTCAGCGCGCCGCGGGAGGCTTATACCAAGACGCTGAAACTAGAAACGCAGGAGACGGGATGGCCGAGAGCCGCTTGCCGCATATCGTGCTCTTTTCGGGCGGCACCGCCTGCCGCACGACCAATCTGGCGCTTCTTTCCAAGCCGGTGCGGCTGACCCGCATCGTGCCGGCCTGGGATAGCGGCGGCAGTTCGAAGGTGATCCGCGAAAGCCTCGGCGTGCTCGCCGTCGGCGACATCCGCCAGGCGCTGATGACCATGGCGCATGGCGAGGGCCGCGCCGGCGACGTGGTGAAGGTGTGCAATGCGCGCCTGACCAGCGGCGCGCAGGAAGATGCCCGCACGGAATTCGCGCTCTACGCCGAAGGCCGCCATCCGCTGCTGGAGCGCATGGAGCCGGGGTTGCGCGGCGCCATCCTCAATTACCTGCGCACATTTCGCGCGGCGATCGGCAGGGATTTCGATTTCCGCAACGGCAGCATCGGCAATTTCATCCTCACCGGCGCGCATCTCGCGCATAACAGCGACATCAACACCGCCATCTTCGTCTTCCGCAAGCTCTGCGACATTGCCGGCCATGTCTGGCCGTCGACGGCGGAGGGCGGGGTCGACCTTTCCGCCATCCTCAACGACGGCACGCGCATCGAGGGCCAGCACCGGGTGACGGCGCTGGAGGAGCAGGCCGGGCGGACCGGCATCCGCGACATCACGCTTTCGGCGGCGGGCGGCAGCGTGGCGGCCAACGACGCCGTGCTGGAAAGCCTCGAAAGCGCCGACGCCATCGTCTTCGGGCCGGGCAGCTTCTTCACCAGCGTCCTGCCGCATTTCCATGTCGAGGGCATCGTTCCGACGATCGCCCGCAACGTGCATGCCCGCCGCGTCTTCATCGGCAATATCCTGCAATGCCGGGAGACCCGCGGCTTCGACCTTGCCCGCATGCTCGATATCGCCGGCGCATTGTGGCAGGCGCGCGGCGGGGCGGATGCACGCCCGTTCACCCATGTGCTGGCGAACCGCCAGCTCCTGCCCTTCGAGAAGACCGTCGGGGCCTTCGCCTATCTCGGCAACGGTGCGCTGGCGGAGACCTGCCTGCGGCTCGGCGCGGAGGCGGTGGTCGAGGAATTCGAGGATCCCTGGCAGCGCGGACAGCACGACGGCCGCACGGTCGCCGATGTCCTCAGCTCGCTCTTGCCGGCGTAGGGTTCGCCGGCATCCAGGCGCGTGCCGTGGCGAAGGCGAGGAAATCGTCGGAGGCCATCGGGCGCGCGAAGGCGTAGCCCTGCAGGATGTCGCAGCCGAGGCGGCGCAAGAGTTCGGCATGCTCCATCGTCTCGACGCCTTCCGCGACCGTCTCGATGCCGCGCACCTTGCCGATATCGACGATGGACTGGACGAGGCTTTGCTGCGCGGCCGATTCCAGCAGCGGCTGCACCAGCCGGCGGTCGATCTTCAGCCGCTTGGGCGAGAGTTCGAGGAGGCTGACGATGGAGGCGTGGCCGCTGCCGAAATCGTCGATCTCGATGTCGATGCCGAGCGCCTTGATCTCTTCGATCACCCGCTTGAGCCCGTCATCCGCGGCATCGAAGGAGATCGATTCCAGCAGCTCGAAGGTCAGCGAGCCGGGGCGGATGTTCATGGCCCTCAGCTTCTCGACCAGCCCGTCGTCGTGCAGGCGCTGGCAGGAGACGTTGACGGAGACGCGCGGGATATCGAGGCCGAGGCCCTCCCAGCGGATGGTCTGGAATAGTGCCTGCTCGAGGATCGCCTCGTCGATCCGCGCCACGACGTTGAGGCTTTCGGCGACGGGCAGGAAGACGTCGGGCGGCACGAAGCCGCGCGTCGGATGCTCCCAGCGGGCCAGCGCCTCGACGCCGACGATCTCCAGCGTTTCGGCATCGAACTGCGGCTGGAAGAAGGGCCGGAACTCCTGGCGCTCCAGGCCGCGCAGGATCTCGTCGCTGAGGCGCTTCACCTCGACGGTGCGTAGGCGCAATTCGTCGTTGAAGGCTTCCACGCGGTTGCGGCCTCGGCGCTTGGCCTCGTAGAGCGCGATATCGGCATTGACGAGAAGCTGTTCGGCGGATTCCTCCGCGTCGTTGCGCGTGGCGATGCCAATGCTCGCGCCGATGCGACAATCGTGACCCTCGATCGCCATGGGCTCGCTGATCGCCTCGATGAGGCGGGCGGAGAGGGTGGGGAAATCGGCTGCGGCGGGATCGCGGTGCGACAGGAGCACGAATTCGTCGCCGCCGATGCGGGCGATGAAGTCCTCGGCAGGCACATGCGCGCGCAGCACGCCGGCCGCCTGTTTCAGCACTTCGTCGCCGGCGGCATGGCCGAGCGTGTCGTTGATGTCCTTGAAGCGGTCGAGGTCGATATGCAGCAGTGTCAGCGGGCGGTTGTCGTCGCCGGCAAGGGCGAGCTGCTGGTCGAGGAAGCGGCGGTTGGGCAGGCGGGTCAGCGCGTCGTGCAGGGAGTTGTGCTCCATGGCGCGGCGGGCGTCCTCCAGCGCGCGGTTCTGCGCCTCGGCCGTCAGCTTGGCCTTCAGCAGCTCGGCCTGCAGTTCGATGTCCTCCGTCACGTCCCAGTTGGCGCCGACGATGCGCTTGGGGCCGGAGGAAGCGCGATAGGTCATGCCATGGGCGCGGATATGGCGGACGACGCCGTCCTTCGCGAGCACCCGGAATTCGGTGATATAGGGCTGTTCCATCTCGATCGCCGTCGCGAAGGCCCGCTCGGCCTCCTTGAGATCGTCGGGATGGAGCGCCTTGCGCCAGTCCTCGTAGCGACAGACCGGCTGGGAGGCGGGAACGCTGTAGAGTTCGCGCATGCGCTGGTCCCAGGCAAGGACCCCGCTTTCGCAATCGTATTCCCAGACGCCGACGCGCGAGGCATCGAGCGCGAGCAGCAGGCGCTGCGAGACGGTCTCGAGCCGCTCCTCCCGGTCCTGCAGCGCGATGATGTGGCGGTGGCGGTCCTTCATCAGGTAGCCGACCCAGAACATCGGCGCGACGATGATGACGGCGAGCAGCGCAAGGCCGGCGCGGAAGGCCCCGAGGCTCGCCGAGGGCTGGCGCCAGCCTTTGAGGGGCGCGGCCGAAACCGTCCAGACCTCATGACCGATATCGATGGTCATCACCACCGGATCCGTATCGACCGGGGCCGGAGTGCTGAAGAAGGTCCGGGCGTCTCCGCCCTCGTGCGACCGGCTGGAGATCGACACGGCAAGGCGCATGTCGTCCTTGAAGCCGCTGCCGGCGAGCAGCTTGTCGAGGTCGATCACGGCGGAGGCGATGCCGAAAAATGCATTGTCCGTGCCGGCATGGATCGGATAGCGCGCGATGACCCCGCGGCCGCCCTGCACGAGATCGACGGGACCGGTGACGATCAGCCGATCGAGCGCCCGCACCTGCAGCGCGGCGGCGCGCTGGCGCTCGTTCTTGCGGTAGTCGAGGCCGACGCTGCGCTCGTTGCCCTTTTGCGGATAGACGAGCGAGACGACGAAATCCGGTGCGATGGCGAGATTGCGCAGCTCGGTGCCGTCGCGGAAGATGCGGCCGGCAAGGTCGGAGAAGCGCTGCTGCGACATGCCGGGCTCGGTCGAGAAGGTCGCGATGAGGCCTTCGACCAGCTTGACGTTGCCGAGGATATTGCCGAGGAGCCGGGAGCGCAGCAGGCCGAGCTGTTCGGTGGTGGAAGAGCGCAGATACTCCTCCTCGAGCCGGCGCTTCTGCACGTCGGCGAGGAAGGTGGCGGCGAGCACGGCAAAAGCGACGACGATGGCGGGGATATAGTATCCCAGCCCCCGGAAGGAGAAATGCGCATTCCGGTCCGTCATCGCGTCTCGCTCGTCTCCGCGCGCTTGCCCTCTCGCCGGACTTTTACACCCGCCGGTCAGGGACGATGGCAGACGCAACTTAATATTTGCTGACGAGGCGATGCCCGGTTTGCAGGATGCCGGGGCGCCGGGCAGGGCGTTTCAGTCCGCCGGCCGCATCTCGCCGAATACGGTCGGGATCAGTTCCGAGACGGTGGGGTGGATGTGCATGGCGTGGGTGATTGTGGTGTAGGGCCTGCCTGCATACATCACGTCCAGAATGCTTTGCACCGCCTCGTCCCCGCCGGTGCCGAGGATCGAGGCGCCGAGGATTTCCCCGGTGCCGGCATCGGCGATTACCTTCATGAAGCCGAGCGTTTCCCCCTTTTCCTTCGCGCGGCCGACGCGTGTCATCGGCCGCGTGCCGACGAGGAGCCTGCGGCCCGTCCCGCGCGCCTCCGTCTCGCTCATGCCTGCGCGGCCGAGCGGCGGATCGATGTAGAGCGCATAGGTCTGGATGCGTTCGCTCACCTTGCGCGGCTCGCTGTCGAGCAGATTGGCGGCGACGATCTCGAAATCGTTGTAGGCCGTGTGGGTGAAGGCCCCGCGGCCGTTGCAGTCACCCATGGCGAAGATGCCCGGCACATTGGTCTCCAACCGGTCGTCGACGATGACGTAGCCGCGTTTGTCGGTCGCCACTCCGGCCGTGTCGAGGCCGAGATCGTCGGTGTTGGGCCGCCGGCCGGTGGCGAGCAGGATATGCGAGCCGATGATCTCGGGCGCCCCTTCCGCGCAATCGACGCCGACACCGACATCCTTGCCGCTCCTGACGAAGCGGATGCATTCCGCCCCGGTGCGGATGGCGATGCCTTCGCGTTCGAGGATGTCGCGCACGGCGTCGCTGACATCCTCGTCTTCCCGCGAGATCAGCCGCGGTCCCTTTTCGACCACTGTTACCCTGGAGCCGAAGCGGCGGAACATCTGGGCGAATTCCAGCCCGACATAGCTGCCGCCGACGATGACGAGGTGCGCCGGCAGGCGGTCGAGCTCCATCATCGAGACATTGTCGAGATGCGGCACCTCGCCGACACCCGGAAAGTCCGGCACGACGGCGCGGCCGCCGACATTGAGGAAAATCTGCCCGGCCGAAAGCCGCTCCTCGCCGACGCGGATGATCTTCGGGCTTTCGAAGCGGGCATGGCCGCGGATGAAGGTGAGGCCCTTCATGCCCGCCAGCCAGTCCTCGTTGGCCTTGCGGGCGTCGAAACGCACCTTGTCCTTGCGCGCCATGACCCTCGCGAAATCCACGGAAACGTCTCCGGTCACCACGCCGTATTCCGCGCCGCGGCGGGCAAGGTGGGCGGTATAGGCGCTCGCTACCATGGCCTTGGTCGGCATGCAGCCGGTGTTGACGCAGGTGCCGCCCACGAGCTTCCGCTCGATGAGCGCCACGGTCCTTCCGGCAGCCGTCAGCCGGCCGGCAAGGGAGGGGCCGGCCTGGCCTGCACCGATGATGATGGCGTCGAATGTGCGCATGATGCCTCTCCATGAAATGCCTGCGGCGCGGGGCTCCACGCGGCGATATGGAAACGAAGCTCGCGCCAGAGTGTTGGATGCTTTCAGCAATTGCAACGTGTTTCTATTGCCAATCGCCGCTCTTCGCGCGATCCTGAAAATGCTTTGGCCGCGCGCGCTTAATCGTGTTCGCGCGGCCTATTTTTTGCGATTGCCTGCCATATATGAAATGCCTTGCCCCGACGGGCCGTTCCAAACGTGGTGAAAATACCATTCTGGATTTCCCGCACAGCACGAAAGGTCATCCCATGCGTCCAGCCGTCAAATTCCTCGGAGCTGCCCTCGCGCTCGGTCTTGCCGCCGGCGCCGCCCAGGCCCAGGTCGTCGTCTCCTCCAAGATCGACACCGAGGGCGGGGTGCTCGGTAACATCATCCTTGCCGTGCTGAATGCCAATGGCATCCAGACGACGGACCGGGTGCAGCTCGGCGCGACGCCGGTCGTGCGCAAGGCGATCATTGCCGGCGAGATCGACATCTATCCGGAATATACCGGCAATGCCGCCTTCTTCTTCGAAAAGGCCGACGACCCGGCCTGGAAGGATGCGACCAAGGCCTACGAGCTTGCCAAGACGCTCGACTTCGACGCCAACAAGATCGTCTGGCTGACGCCGTCGCCGGCCAACAATACCTGGGCGATCGCGCTGCGCAAGGACGTCGCCGAGCCGAACAAGCTGGCGACGCTGACGGATTTCGGCAAATACGTCTCCGGCGGCGGCAAGGTGGTGCTCGCCGCCTCGTCCGAATTCGTCAATTCGGCCGCGGCGCTTCCGGCCTTCCAGACGACATACAGTTTCACCCTGAAGCCCGATCAACTCATCACCCTTTCGGGCGGCGACACGGCCGCGACCATCTCGGCGGCCGCCAACCAGACGAACGGCGCCAATGCCGCCATGGTCTACGGCACCGATGGCGGCATCGCCCCGTCCGGCCTCGTCGTGCTCGAGGACGACAAGGGCGTCCAGCCGGTCTACCAGCCGGCGCCGATCATCCGCGAAGCCGTGCTGAAGGACAATCCGCAGATCGAGGACCTCCTGAAGCCGGTCTTCGAGAAGCTCGATCTCGTCACGCTGCAGGACCTGAACGGCCGCGTCCAGGTCGGCGGCGAGCCGGCCAAGGCCGTTGCCGAGGACTTCCTCAAGAAGAACGGCTTCCTGAAATAGCCGGCCTTGCCCTTCGCCTTTCGCGGCGAGGGGCCTTTCGAAAGGCATTCATGACGTTCAGGATCGACAAGCTCGGCGTGGTGATCGCCGCATTGCTGGCCTACGGCGCCTTTCTGGCGCCCTTCGCCAGTTTCCGGGCCAACCGCATCGTGCCGGGCGAGGGCCGGCTGATCCTCGAGGCGCTTCCCGGCGGGCTCGGGCCCGCGCTCCTCGCCTTCGTCGCCGTTGCCATCGTGATCGTCGTCCTGAAGACGCCGACGGTCCTGCGGCTCCTGCTCGGCCTTGCCGCCGTTCTGGCGCTCGCCGTCCTGATCGGCCTTTCCGCCGGCCATCTCACGCCGCCGGAGAACAGCTATGCCCGCGTCGCGCCGGCCTCCGGCTTCTGGCTTACGGGCTTTGCCTTCGCGCTTCTGGCCGCCGATGCGCTCACCCGGCTGAGGTTGTCGCCCTATGCCCGTATCGCGCTGCTTGCTGCCGTCGTGCTGGCGGCGGCGGCGCTCCTGATGTCCGGCGCCTGGGACGGCCTGTCGCTCATGAAGGAATATGCGAATCGCGCCGATACGTTCTGGCTGGAGGCGGGACGGCATGTCGTGCTGGCGCTCGGCTCGCTCGCCGCCGCCACGCTCGCCGGCCTGCCGCTCGGCATCCTCTGTCATCGGGTGGAGGCGCTGAGGGCCGGCGTGCTCAACGTGCTGAACATCATCCAGACGATCCCGTCGATTGCGCTTTTCGGCCTGCTGATCGCGCCGTTAGGCTGGATCGCGCTGCATGTGCCGGGGGCTGCGGCCATCGGCATTCGCGGCATTGGCGCCGCGCCCGCCTTCGTCGCGCTGTTCCTCTACTCGCTGCTGCCGGTCGTCGCCAATACGGTGGTCGGCCTTGCCGGCGTGCCGCGCGATGCCGATGACGCCGCGCGTGGCATCGGCATGACGGATCGCCAGCGGCTCTTCGGCGTCGAGCTGCCGCTCGCCTTCCCGGTCATCCTCACCGGCATCCGCATCGTGCTGGTGCAGAATATCGGACTTGCGACCATCGCCGCCCTCATCGGCGGCGGCGGTTTCGGCGTCTTCGTCTTCCAGGGCATCGGCCAGACGGCGATGGACCTCGTCCTGCTCGGCGCGGCGCCGACCGTCGCGCTCGCTTTCGCCGCCGCCGTCCTGCTCGATGCCGCGACGGAAATCTCCAGCAACAGATCCGGCGGGGCCGCATGATCGAGATCGACAGCATCACCAAGCGCTATGGCGATACGGTCGTCGTCGACAATGCCTCGATGACCATCGCCCCGCACACGATCACCGTCATTGTCGGCACGTCCGGGGCGGGCAAGACGACGCTGATGCGCATGATCAACCGCCTCGTCGAGCCGAGCTCTGGCGAGATCCGCATCGACGGCGCGCCCAACACCGCCATTCCCGGCTACGAACTGCGCCGCCGCATCGGCTACGCCATCCAGGGGCACGGTCTCTTCCCGCACCGCACGGTCGCTGAGAACATCGCCACCGTGCCGGCGCTGCTCGGCTGGGAGAGGGCACGCATCGACGCCAAGGTCGAGGAGCTGCTATCGCTCTTCCAGCTCGATCCCGCCGCTTTCGGCCCGCGCTATCCGCATGAGCTCTCGGGCGGCCAGCAGCAGCGCGTCGGCGTTGCCCGGGCGCTCGCCGCCGAGCCGAACATCCTCCTGATGGACGAACCCTTCGGCGCGCTCGACCCCGTCATCCGCGCCAAGGCGCAGGACGACCTGCTGGCGATCCAGAAACATTTCGGCACGACCATCGTGCTCGTCACGCACGACATGGGAGAGGCGTTCCACCTCGCCGACAGGATCGCGGTGATGGACGAGGGGCGGATCGTGCAATATGCCAGACCCGAGGAAATGCTGGTGAAGCCCGCCACCGGTTTCGTGGAGACGCTGATCGGTGCGGGCGAGCGGCCCTTCCGGTTGCTGTCCATCGGCACGGTGGGCGACGCCGTGGAAAGCGGCAGTGCCGAAGGCGAGCCGCTTGCGGTCGGGACGAGCCAGCGCGATGCCTTGTCCGCGCTGCTCTGGTCCGGCAGGGAGGCGCTGCCCGTCGTGGGGCCTGATGGCGCGCCCATCGGCCGCGTCACGCTTGCCGGCCTTGCCCGCCGTGCCGCGAGGCCGGAATGAGGCGCCTGCTGCCCAATCTGCTGCGGTTCGCGGTGCTTGTCGTGCTGGTCACCTTCCTCGTGCAGCCGGCGCTTTTCGAGCCGCTGCTGAAACCGCTGGTGCAGGCCAATGCGCCGGCGGTCTACAATCAGGGCAGCCTCCTGTCGCTGACGCTGTCACATCTCGCCACGGTCTTCATCGCGACCTTCGCCGCGACCGTCGTGGCGGTCGGTCTCGCCGTCCTCGTCACGCGGCCGGTCGGCGCGGAGTTCCTGCCGCTCTCGCGCAGCCTCGTGAATATCGGCCAGACCTTTCCGCCGGTCGCCGTTCTGGCGCTTGCCGTGCCCGTCGTCGGCTTCGGCGAGAAGCCGACGCTGATCGCGCTCTTCCTCTACGGCCTCCTGCCGATCTTCGAGAACGCCATGACCGGCCTTTCCACCCTGCCGCCCGCCATCATGGAGGCGGCGCGCGGCACAGGCATGACGGCCCGGCAACGGCTGACCAAGGTGGAATTGCCGCTCGCCCTGCCGGTCATCCTTGCCGGCATCCGCCTTTCGGTGACGATCAGCCTCGCAACGGCCACCATCGGCTCGACGGTAGCGGCCAGGACCCTCGGCGAGGTCATCATCGCGGGCCTGCAATCGAACAATCTCGCCTTCGTGCTGCAGGGCGGCCTCGTCGTCGCCGCGCTGGCGGTGCTGATCTACGATGCCTTCTCCGCCGTTGAGCGCGTGCTGTCGCGACGGGCCGGGCGCGTCTAGAGCATTTCCGCTTTTCTCCGAATCGCGAAAACGCTCTAACTCTTTGTTTTAACGCAATTCCGGACGCAAAACCGCTGCGCACTTTTGCTGGAATCGCTCTAGTCGTCGGTCTCCAGGTCGTAGACGAGGATGCCGGCGACCCCGCCTTCCGCGGCGGCGACGAGCCGCGCGCCGGTTTCCCTGTGTCCGGGGTCTTCCAGATAGGCGTCACGGGAGAAGCTGTCGGCGAAGTCGACGATGAAGCCGTCGCTGAAGCCCTTGTCCATGCCCGTTTCCGGGCTGACATTGGTGCCGATATGCACGGCGACCATGCCCGGCAGACGATCCTTCAGGGCGTCGATCTCGTTGAAGAGTTCGGTCTTGTAGGCGACGGAGATGGTCGGCTTGAAGCGGATGAAGACGCAGTGGCGGATCATGGCAAACCCCTATCGGATATCGGCGCGGGCACGCGGGCGCGTGTCGTTGCGCTCATATGAAAAGACCTGCGCCGGCAATGCCGGCAGGCCGCGGATGATGTCGGCGCCCTTCTCGCCCACCATGATGGTCGGCGCATTGGTATTGCAGGAGGGAACGCGCGGCATGACGGAACTGTCGCAGACGCGCAAACCTTCAAGCCCGTGCACCTTCAGATCGAGGCCGACGACCGCATCCGCGCCCGTACCCATCTTGCAGGTGCCGACCGGGTGGTGGTCGGTCTTGGCATTGGCGCAGCCGTAGTCGAACAGGTCCTCGTCGGTGACGAATTTCGGTCCGGGCAGGCGCTCGGCCATGACATAGGGTTTTAGCGCGGCCTGTTGCATGATTTCGCGGGCGACCTTCAGCCCCTCGATCGACATCTTCCGGTCGTGCGGGTCCTCCCAGTAGTTGGGGTCGATCAGCGGCGCGGCCGAGGGATCGGCGGAGGCAAGGCGCACCGTGCCCTTCGAGCGGGGATGCAGATAGGCGGAGTTCAGGGTCACGCCGGCATTCTTCAGCCGCTCCACGCCCGCCTCGATGCCGGAGCCGAGGCCGAGATGGAACTGGGTATCCGGCGAGCGGGCCTGCGGGTCAGCATACCAGAAGCCGCCCGTCTCGAAGAGCGAGGAGGCGACGGGACCGGAACGGAAGAGCACATATTGCAGGCCGGCCCAGAGCGTGCGGTGCAGCTTCGCGACGCCGTCATAGGTGTGGTCACCGGTGCATTCGCAGATGACGAAGAGGTCGAGATGGTCCTGCATGTTCGAGCCGACGCCCGGCAGGTCGTGCTTCACCTCGACGCCGACGGATCGCAGATGATCGGCCGGGCCGATACCGGATTGCTGCAGCAGCTTCGGCGAGCCGATGGCGCCCGACGTGACGAGCACCTCGCGCTCCGCCCGGATCGTCTCGACGCTATTGCCCGTCACAACCTCGACGCCGACCGCGCGGCTTCCCTCCAGCACGATGCGGGCCACGCGGGCGCCGGTGCGGATGGTGAGGTTCCTCCGCTCCCGGATCGGCGAAAGGTAGGAAAGCGAGGCGGAGGAGCGTCGGCGGTTGCGCTGGGTGAGCTGGTAGAAGCCGACGCCGGCCTGCTGGCTTCCGTTGAAATCGTGGTTGTAGGGAATGCCGAGTTCCTGGCCGGCGCGGATATAGGCGTCGCAGATCGGCAGGGCCGAGACAGGCATGGAAACGCCGAGCGGCCCGCCATAGGCATGGTAGTCGTCGGCGAAGCGCTGGTTGTCCTCGGCGCGCTTGAAATAGGGCAGGATCTCCCGATAGCTCCAGCCCTCGCAGCCGTCCTCGCTGGCCCAGAGGTCGTAGTCCGCCGCGTTGCCGCGGGTATAGAGTTGGGCGTTGATCGAGGAGCCGCCGCCGATGACCTTGGCCTGCGTATAACGCAGCACGCGGCCCTTCATGTGCTTCTGCGGCACGGTCTCCCAGCCCCAGCTCGCCACGCCCTTCGTCATCTTGGCGAAGCCGGCCGGCATGTGGAACAGCGGATTCCAGTCCCCGCCGCCGGCTTCCAGCAGCAGCACGCGGATATCAGGGTCTTCCGAGAGCCGGTTCGCCAGCACGCAGCCCGCCGGTCCCGCGCCGGTGATGATATAGTCATAGGTCATGCTCTGTCCTCAGGATTTCGGTGCCGTTGGCCGGAGGGTTCGCCCCTCATCCGCCTGCCGGCACCTTCTCCCCGCAGGCAGGGAGAAGGGAATTTGCCGCGTCCTCTCGTCTCCTTCGCCCCGCTTGCGGGGAGAGGGTGGGGTGAGGGGCACCCCCGTCAAAGCCGCCCGATGGCGAGGCCGCCGTCGAGATTGATCACCGAGCCGGTGGCGAAGGCGAATTTTCCGGCGGCGAGTGCCGCCGCGGCGTTGCCGATATCGCCAGGCTCGCCCCAGCGCTTCATCGGCACGAGGCCGCTTTCGATGAGTGCGTCGTATTTCGCCGAGACGCCGGCCGTCATTTCGGACCGAATGATGCCGGGGCGGATCTCGAAAACGGAGATGCCGGTCTCCGCGAGCCGCAGCGCCAGCCCCTGGCTGAAGGCGGCAAGGCCCGCCTTGGTCATGCAGTAGTCGAGCCGTTCAGGCGAGGTGAGGCCGGCCGAGATGGAGGTGATGTTGATGATGGAGCGCGGGCCGGCCGCCTGTTTCGAATGCAGCATCGCCTTCAGCACGGCCTGAGTGAAGAAGACGGTGCCGCGCAGGTTCGTCGCGACGATGGTGTCGAAATTGTCGGGCGCGAGATCGAGGAAATCGCCGCGCACGACCGAGGCGATGCCGGCATTGTTGACGAGGCAACCGATAGCGCCGAGCCGGTCTTCGATGCTTGCTACGGTCGCCGCATGGCCGGAAACGTCGGCAAGGTCGCCTTTCAGGTAGATCGCCCGGGCGCCGAGCGCGCCAAGGTCGGCCAGCATGGCGTCGGTCGCGGCATCCGCCTCACCGATGCCGGTGACCGCGATATCGAAGCCTTCGGCGGCAAGGGCCCTGGCGATGCCGAGGCCGATGCCACGGCGGCCGCCGGTGACGATGGCGACGGGGCGGGGTACGGTCGTCATGCGGCAAAGTCCCTCGATTGGATGTGGTTCGCCACCCGCAGCGCCTGTGCGGCGACCGTCAGCGCGGGGTTCACCGCGGCCGAGGTCGGCAGATAGGAAGCATCGACCACGAAGAGGTTCGGATGGTCGTGGGCGCGGCACCAGATGTCGAGCGGCGCATCCGTCGGATCGCTGCCGATGCGCACGGTGCCGCACTGGTGCGAGGGCGTGCGCTTGTCGAAGGGGCGGGCGAGAACGATGGGGAAGCCCGCCTTCTTCAGCGCGCCCTTCAATTTCGTTACGAGGTCGAGATGGGCCTGCCAGTTGGTGCGGGTCCATTTCATGACGATGCGGTCGCGGTCGACCATGATGCGGCTTTCGGGATGCGGCAGGTCCTCGCTCATCGCGTAGAAATCGATGGCGCGGCTTGCCACCTGCTCCAGCAGCCATTCCGGCACGGAGGGCATGCTGGCCTTCAAGATTTTTCCCGAGACGCGGCCGAGAAGCTGCACATTGCCGAGCGGCGGGCCGCCGTTGCCGTCCGAGAGGTAGTAGTCGTTGAAGCCAAAACTCTTCTGATAGACGGAGGTGTTGCGGTAGAAGGGCGAGAGGCCGATCACGGCGCTCGAATTGTGGTTCATGAAGTTTCGGCCGACCTGGTCGGAGCTGTTGGCAAGCCCCTTCGGGAAGGCCTCCGAGGCAGAGCGCAGCAGGAGCACGGCCGATTGCACCGCGCCGGCCGAAAGGATCACCAGCTTCGGCGAAAGGCTTTCCGCCGTGTCGCCACGCTTGTAGTGCACGGTCGAGATGGTGCGGCCATGCGGAGCCGTTGCGAGCCGTGTCACCCGGCAATTGGTGCGCAGTTCGACATTCGGATGTTTCAGCGCTTCGGCAAGCGCCGTGCTTTCCGCATCCATCTTGCCGTCGTTGCAGTTCGGGTGCGCATCCCACGGCGTCTTCGCCTTGGCGAGCCAGCGGTCGATATCGACGCCGAGCGGCAGGGAATAGGGGTGCAGCCCGTTCGCCTTCATCTTCGCGCGGACCTTCGCGATGGCCGGCTCGTCCGGCACGGGCGAGAAGGGGTAGGGCGCGGAATGATGCGGCTCGGTCGGGTCTTCGCCGAGCGTGCCGCGCACGTTGTAGAGCTTTTCGGCTGCGGAATACCACGGCTCAAGCTCTTCGTAGGGGAAGGGCCACGCGGGGGAGATGCCCTCGCGGTGGCGCATCTCCTCGAAATCTTCCTTCCGGTAGCGCACAAGAACTGCGCCGTAGAATTTCGAGTTGCCGCCGACATTATAGTAGTTGCCGGGGTTGAAGGCGGTGCCGTCGGCCTCGTACCACATCTCCTTCGGGCGGAAATGGCCGCGCTGGAAGATCGCGCGCTGGTCGCGGTTCTCCGGGCGGTCGGGCAGGTGGTCACCCGCCTCAAGGATGACGATCCTCGCGCCCGTCGGGGCGAGTGCGGCGGCCATGGTGGAGCCGCCGATGCCCGATCCGATGATGACGATGTCCGGCTGCGTGGTCATGGAAGTTCTCAAGCGATGCGAAGCTGGCTGGCCGGATCGAAGAACACGGCCTTGTCGAGGTTGAAGGCAAGGCGCGCGGTCTGGCCGGCGGATATCCGCACATCGGCGCGAAGCCGCGCGACGATCTCCTTGCCGCCGAGTTGGGTCACGGCGAAGGTATCGGCGCCGGCCGGCTCCACCACTTCGATCAGGCAATCGCCCTCAGCCACGGTGCGGGCATTGCGGTCCGCGCCATCAGGGTCGGTCAGCGCTTCCGGGCGGATGCCGAAGATGATTTCCTTGCCGCCATAGGCCGAAAGGCTGGCCGGGGCATTCGGCACCGAGAGCACCAGCGGCTCGGCCTGATGGCGGGCGAGCGAGACGGCAAGGCCGGAGCCGTTGTTCTCGACCTTGCCCTTGAGCAGGTTCATCGCCGGCGAGCCCATGAAGTCCGCGACGAAGGTATTGGCCGGGTTGTTGTAGATTTCCGCCGGCGTGCCGAACTGTTGCAGCACGCCGTCCTTCAGCACCGCGATCTTGGTGGCGAGCGTCATCGCCTCGATCTGGTCATGCGTCACATAGACGATGGTGGTCTTCATGCGGTGGTGCAGGCGCTTGATTTCCGTGCGCATGTCGACACGCAGCTTGGCGTCGAGGTTCGACAGCGGCTCGTCGAAGAGGAAGAGTTTCGGGTCGCGCACCAGCGCCCGGCCCATGGCGACGCGCTGGCGCTGGCCGCCCGAGAGCTGGCCGGGCTTGCGGTCGAGCAGATGGCCGATCTGCAGCATGTCGGCGACCTGCTTGATCGCCTTGTCGCGCTCGTCCTTCGGAACGCCGCGGATTTCCATGCCGAAGGCGATGTTCCCGGCGACGGTCATGTTCGGATAGAGCGCATAGGACTGGAATACCATGGCGATGTCGCGCTTTGACGGGTGCAGACCCGCGACCGAGCGCCCGTCGATGGCGATGTCGCCCGAGGAGATCGGCTCCAGCCCGGCGATGGTGTTGAGCAGCGTGGACTTGCCGCAGCCGGAGGGGCCGACGAGCACGAGGAAGCCGCCTTGCTCGATCTCCAGGTTGATGTCCTTCAGGATTTCCAGCGAGCCATAGGACTTGCGCAGATTGCTGATCTTGAGGAACGACATGAGCGTTATCCTTTCACGGCGCCGGACATCAGGCCGCGCACGAAGTAGCGTCCGGAGACGATGTAGACGATGAGGGTGGGCAGGGCCGCGAGGATCGCGCCGGCAAAGTGCACGTTGTATTCCTTCACGCCCGTCGAGGAGGAGACGAGGTTGTTGAGCGCCACCGTCATCGGCGTCGTGTCCGCGCCGGAGAAGGAGGCGCCGAACAGGAAGTCGTTCCAGATATTGGTGAACTGCCAGATGACCGAGACGACGATGATCGGGCCGGAGGAGGGCAGCAGGATGCGGTAGAAGATCTGGAAGAAGCTCGCCCCGTCGATCTGTGCCGCGCGCACCAGCTCGGTCGGGAAGTTCTCATAATAGTTGCGGAAGTAGAGCGTCGTGAAGCCGAGGCCGTAGATGATGTGCACGAAGGTGAGGCCCCAGATCGAGCCGGCCAGCCCGATCATGCCGAGAATGCGGGCCATCGGGATGAGCACGATCTGGAACGGGATGAAGCAGGAGAGCAGCAAGAGGCCGAAGAAGACGTTCGAGCCCCTGAACTGCCACTTGGTCAGCACGTAGCCGTTCAGCGCGCCGATGATCGTGGAGATCGCGACGGCCGGCACGACCATCAGGATCGAGTTGATGAAGAACGGGCGAAGGCCCGTCGGCTGCACGCCGATCTGCGCCGTCGACCAGGCGGAGATCCAGGGTTCGATCGTCCATTGCTGCGGCAGGTTCAGCATGCCGCCCTGGCGGATTTCCTCCAGCGGCTTCAGCGAATTCACCAGCATCACATAGAGCGGCAGCAGGTAGTAGAACGCGAAGAGGATGAGTGCGGTGTAGATGAGGGCGCGCGTCAGCTTGCCGTGGGTGATGATGTTGTCGGGGCTGGGAGCGCTCATCGGCCTTTGCCTCCGCGGATTTCGGAATAGAGATAGGGGATGATGATCGAGAAGATCATGACCAGCATGATGATCGCCGAGGAAGCGCCGATGCCCATCTGGTTGCGGGTGAAGGTGTAGGAATACATGAAGGTCGCCGGCAGTTCGGTCGCCTGTCCCGGCCCGCCGCCGGTCAGCGCCACGACAAGGTCGTAGGCCTTGATGGCAAGGTGGGCGAGCACGACGAAGGCGGAGAGGAAGACGGGGCGCATCAGCGGGATGATGATGCGGCGGTAGATGGTGCCCGTCGTCGCGCCGTCGATCTGCGCGGCCTTGATGATTTCGTTGTCGACGCCGCGAAGGCCGGCGAGGAACATCGCCATGACGAAGCCGGAGGACTGCCAGACGGCGGCGATCACCACGCAGTAGATGGCGTAGTTGCGGTCCTTGATCCAGTTGAAGGCGAAGCTTTCCCAGCCCCACAGATGCATGGTGTTCTCGAGGCCGATGCCGGGGTCGAGGAACCATTTCCAGGCGGTGCCCGTCACGATGAAGGAGAGCGCCATCGGGTAGAGGTAGATCGGCCTGAGGATGCCTTCCGCCCGGATCTTCTGGTCGAGCAGGATGGCGAGCGCCAGGCCCAGCACCGAGCAGATGACGATGTAGAGCGAGGCGAAGATCGCCAGGTTGGAGATCGCCCGCCACCAGTGCGGCAGCGCCCAGAGCTTGGAATAGTTGCTCAGCCCCACGAAATTGTAGGAGGGCAGCATCTTGCTGTCCGTCAGCGACAGGAAGCCCGTATAGGCGATGAAGCCGTAGACGAAGACGAGCACGATGAGGAAACTGGGTGCCAGCACGAGCTTCGGCAGAAGCTCCTGCAGCCGGCTTCGGCTATCCATGGTCGATACCACCGTTAGTGTGTGTTTGCGGCGGCGGGGCCATGCCCTTGTCCGCCTGCCGGCACCTTCTCCCCGCAGGCGGGGAGAAGGATGTTGCCGTGGCCTCTCCGTCTGCCTCTCCCCGTGAACGGGGAGAGGGTCGGGTGAGGGGCAGTTGCTTACTTTGCAGCCTCGACGGCGGCCTTCAGTTCCGTCACGGCTTCCTCGGAGGAAAGCTCGCCGTTGAACTGGCGGGTCACGACGTCGTAGATCGCGTTCTTGACGGAGGCCGGGTTTGCGTGACCGTGGGCCATGGAGCCGAACAGCGTGCCGTTGGTGTTGGCTTCGGCCAGGTCCTTGATGGCCTTCTTGCCGCAATCGTCGAAGGCCTCGTCCGAGACGTCCGTGCGGGCCGGGGCCGAGCCCTTGACCACGTTGAAGGCCGACTGGAAGACCGGGTTCTCGATGGCCGAGGCCATGGCGAGCTGGGCCGGAACCTTGTCTTCGGCAACCTTGAACATCGCGAACTGGTCGGAGTTGAAGGTCACGGAGCCCTGCGTGCCCGGGAAGCGCATGCAGACGAAGTCGCCGCCCGGCTTCTTGCCGGCCTTGATGAATTCGCCCTTTGCCCAGTCGCCCATGAACTGCAGGCCGGCCTTGCCTTCGATGACCATGGCGGAAGCAAGGTTCCAGTCGCGGCCCGAGAAGTTGTCGTCCACATAGGAGCGCAGTTTCGTCATGCGGTCGAAGGCTTCCTTCATCTGGGCGCTGCCCAGCGTTTCCGGATCGAGGTCGATGAAAGCCTTCTTGTAGAAATCGTTGCCGAAGGAGAGCACGACCGCGTCGAAGATCGTCGCGTCCTGCCACGGCTGGCCGCCATGGGCGACCGGCGTGATGCCCTGTTCCTTGAACTTGTCGAGAAGGGCGACGAGTTCATCCCAGTTCTGCGGCTCCTTGCCGCCGGCCTTGTCGAGCGCGGCCTTGTTGATCCACATCCAGTTGGTGGAGTGAACGTTGACCGGGGCGGCGATCCAGTGGCCGTCATACTTGGAGAACTGCTGCAGGGCGGTCGGGATTACCTTGTCCCAGCCTTCCTTGGCGGCAACTTCATCGAGATTGCCGAGTGCGCCTTCCTTGGCCCAGTCGAGAATGTCGAAACCGAGCATCTGCACCGCGGTCGGCGCGTTGCCGGCCGTGACGCGGGCGCGCAGGACGGTCATGGCTTCCGTGCCGCCGCCGCCGGCAACCGGCATGTCGGTCCAGGTGATACCCTTGGATTCGAGGTCCTTCTTGAGAACGTCGAGCGCGGCGGCTTCGCCGCCCGAAGTCCACCAGTGGAGGACTTCCACATTTTCGGCTGCGCGGGCGGCGGTGCCGCCCATGCCCATCAGCACCGCAATGGCTGCAGTGGTCGTCAGAAACTTGCGCATCGTATTCCTCCCGTTTGCAAGTTCATGGGCGAGAGCCTCCTCCCGCCGATTTCCCCGAGGCCCGAAGGCACGTCGGAATTTGGTCCATGGCTCAAAGCGCCGCGCCAATTTAAAACGTTGTAAATTTGCGGAGTCAAGCCGAGATGGAGCGTGGTGAAGGCTCTCTTGATAAATGCGGTAAATTCCGGAAGTGCAGGCATGCAAGCCCTTCCGACCGGCTTTGTGCGGCGCACTGAAATCGTTTTAAATTCTGTGCGGCGCAAGATTGCCGAATGCCGGGCGCGTCGATATGGTGCCGCCCATTGACTGACGCCATCCGAAGAAGCGTATCCGTGTCCCGCATCGACAAGCCCGCCGACAACGATCCCGCCCGCAACATGCTTCGAGCCGGCAAGCCGACGCTGAAGACCATTGCGGAAATGACGGGACTTGCCATTACCACGGTTTCCCGCGCGCTCGGCAATGCGCCGCAGATTTCCGAGGCGACGCGCCGCCGGGTCCATGAGGTCGCCGCCGAGATCGGCTACCTGCCGGACCGTGCGGCCCAGCGCCTCAAGACCGGCCGCACCAATGTCATTTCCGTGCTGCTCGACCCGCATGAGGAAATCCTCGGCTTCGGCACATCCATCATGCATGGCCTGGCGCGCGCCCTGCAGGCGACGCCCTACCACCTCATCGTCACGCCGAACTTCCTCGACGGCAGCAATGTCGATGCGGTCAACTACATCATCCGCAACGGCATGGCCGACGGCCTGATCTTCTCGCGCACCGAGCCGTTCGATCCGCGCGTGCGGCTGCTTCTGGAAAACGGCTTTCCCTTCGTCACCCACGGTCGCACGGAATTCTCCACCCCGCATGCCTTCGTCGACTACGACAACTTCGCCTTCGCCTACGAGGCGACGAAGCGCCTGATCGCCAAGGGCCGGCGCAAGGTGACGATCATCCTGCCGCCGAAGCGGCTGACGTTCCACCAGCACATGCTGCACGGCTTCATGACCGCCGTGCGCGAAGCCGGCGTCGCCTATGAGATTCCCGATACGCTCGACCTCGACAGCCCAGCCGACACGATCCGCGACACCATGCGCCGCCGTAGCGGCGAACCCGATCCGCCTGACGGCATCACCTGTCCCGGCGAAGTCTCCGCGCTCGCGACCATCACCGGCATGAGCGACAACGGGCTTTCGCTCGGTGTCGAATACGACATCGTCGGCAAGCAGACCTCGCGCCTGCTCAGCCAGATCCAGCCGAAGGTCGAGACCATCCACGAGGATCTGCCGGCGGCAGGCGAGGCCATGGGCCGGCTGCTGCTGCGGCGCATCGCCGGCGAGCCGGTGGAGGATCTCACCCTGCTGCAAAGCCCGCAATTCAGCTTCCCGACGCCGTGAGGCACAGCGGTTGCCGCCTGCCGATCTCCCCCCTTGTGGGGGAGATGCCCGGCAGGGCAGAGGGGGGTGGAGCTTACTGTCTTCTGAAACGGTTCGGTTTGCCGCGCCGCCGCTACCCCCCTCTGTCGCCTTCGGCGACATCTCCCCCACAAGGGGGGAGATCGAGCGGTGCTTCCGGCGCTGCTCAATTTCCTCGCCTTTAATGGAGAAGATGTTTCGGTTCATCGCGGCATCCACCAGCCGGTGCGCGCACCCATATGCATGTTGAGCGTCTTGGTTTCCGTATAGTCCTCCACCGCATGGCGACCGAGTTCGCGGCCGAGGCCGGACTGGCGGTAGCCGCCGAAGGGCAGTTCCGACGCGCCGTCCATGAAGGTGTTCATCCAGATCGTGCCGGCGCGCACCTTGCGGCCGATGGTCAGGCACGTATCGAAATCGCGGCTCCAGACGCCGGCCGAAAGGCCGTAGTCGATGGCATTGGCGATGCGGATCGCCTCGTCCGTCGTCTCGAAGGTCAGCACGGAGAGGACCGGGCCGAACACTTCTTCACGGGCAACCGCCATGTCCGGCTTCACGCCCGACAGGATCGTCGGCGCCATGAACTGGCCGAGGCCGAGATCGAGTGCAGTCCCGCCGAGCGCGACGGATGCCCCGGCCTTCGCCGCGCCATCGACATAGGTGCCGATCTTTCCGAGATGCTGCGGCGTGATGATCGCGCCGACCTGCGTCGTCGGATCGAGTGGATCGCCAACCTTTACCTTCTTCGCCAGTTCCGCGACACGTGCGGTCACGTCCGCTGCAATGGACTTGTGCAGGATCAGCCGCGAGCCGGCATTGCAGCATTCGCCGGCATTGAAATAGGCGCCGAAGACGGCGGCGTCGATGAACTCGTCGAGATTGGCGTCGGGGAAGACGATCTGCGGGTTCTTGCCGCCGAGTTCCAGCGATACCTTCTTCAGGGTCTGGGCGGCGTTCGCCATGGTCAGGCGGCCGACGCCGGTGGAGCCGGTGAAGGAGACCATGTCGACATCGGGATGCGTCGTCATCGGTGCGCCGACCTCGGGGCCGGTGCCGGTGACGATGTTGACGACGCCGGCCGGTACGCCGGCCTCGATGAGGATTTCGCCGAGAAGAAGCGTCGAGCCTGACGTCAGCTCGGAAGGCTTGACGACCGTCGTGCAGCCGGCGGCGAGCGCGAATGGTAACTTCTGGCTTACGATAAGGAAGGGGAAATTCCAGGGCGTGATGATCGAGACCACGCCGATCGCCTCGCGCAGCACGACGCCGAGCGTGCCTTCGCCGAGCGTGTTGTAGCTCTCGCCGTGGAGATCGCGCGCCAGTGCCGCGGCATAGCGCCAGATATCGGCCGCGCCGCCAAGCTCGCCCTTGGCCTGGCTGATCGGCTTGCCGCTTTCGATGCAGTCGAGGAAGGCAAGCTCGTCGGCCTTCGCTGCGATGAGATCGGCGGCCTTCAGCAGGATATTGGAGCGCTCCGCGCCCGTCATGCGCGGCCAGGGACCGTCATCGAAAGCATGCCGCGCGGCGGCGATGGCGCGTTCGGCATCGGCCTTCGTGCCGGCCGGATAGCGGCTGACGACGACGCCATGACCCGGCGCGACGCGTTCTAGCGCGCTGCCGGTGCCTTCCGTCCACACACCGTCGATCAGCATGCGGAAATCGCGCGCCTTGAAGTCGTCGAGCGCCTTGGGTTTCACATGCGCGGTCATTACCATTCTCCCTTGAAGTCTGCGGGGCGTTTTCCCGTGAAGGCGGCGACGCCTTCCTTGAGGTCCCCGGTCTTGGCGACGAGGATGGAGCCGAGGGCTTCCACCGCCGCGCCGTTGTCCTCGCCATTCGCCACCGAAATCATCAGCTTGGAAATCTCCGTCGCCGCCGGCCCGCGTGCGGCGATGCGCGCCGCATAGGCCCGGGCGGCCTCGACGGCCGTTCCAGTCTCAACGACATGATCGACAATGCCGAGCGTTGCCGCTTCCGCCGCCGTCAGCACCTCGCCGCCCAGCAGCATGCGCCGCACCGCCTGCGCGCCGAAACGCTTCACCAGACGCTGCGTGCCGGACCAGCCGGGCACCATGCCAAGGCCGGCTTCCGGCAGGCCGATCTTCACCTGCGTCTCGGCAATGCGGATATCGGCGGCGGCGGCCAGTTCCAGTCCGCCGCCCAGCGCATGGCCGTTGACGGCAGCGATCAGCGGCATGCGCAGCGTCGCCAGCCGCTCGAAGACGCGGTGGCCGAAGCGCACCCAGGCGTGGCCGAATTCATTTGCTTCCATGCCCGCCCAGGCGCGGATATCGCCGCCAGCGGAAAAGGCCTTGCCCTCGCCGGTGAGGATGGCGACGCGCACGGCCGCATTGGCCTCCACCGTGTCGCAGGCGGCGGAAAGCTCCTTCAGCATGTCGATGTCGAAGGCGTTCAGCTTTTCCGGCCGCGCGACAGATATCGTCGCGACGGGGCCGTCGATAGCGATGCGGATGCGCGGCTCAGCCATGGTTCGCCCCCGCAAGCCGGCGCGGCGCCTTTTCCGGCAATGTCAGGCCGATCGGCGCATCGGTGAAGAGGCGTGCATCCATCACCTTGAGGTCCGGCGAGACGATCAGCGGGAACTCCGACTGGTCGAGGATATGCGTCTTGAGGTCGACGCCCGGCGCGATCTCGGTGAGCACGATGCCCTCGGGCGTCAGCTTCATCACGCAGCGCTCGGTGACATAGGTGATGTCCTGCCCCTGCGCCACGCCGCGCGGACCGGAGAAGGTGACGTGCTCGACCGCGTTGACCAGCTTCTTGAGCTTGCCTTCCTTCTCGATGACGAGCTTGCCGTCCGCAATCGCGAGCTTCGCGCCGGCATTGAACATGCCCGAGAAGACGACCTTCTTCGCCCGCGCCGTAATGTCGACGAAGCCGCCGCAGCCGGCCGTCACATGCGGGCGGAAGGAGAGTTTGGAGACATTCACCGACCCGTCCCTGCCGATCTCCAGGAAGGAGAGCAGCGAGGCGTCGAAGCCCGCGCCCTGGAAATAGGTGAACTGGTAGGGCGAGGGCATGAAGGCATCCGCATTGGAGGCGCAGCCGAAGGCGAAGTCGAGCAGCGGCACGCCGCCGACGGCACCCTGTTCGATCACCCAGGTCACCGCCCCGTGCAGGCCCTCTTCCATGAGGATGCGCGGCACGTTGGCGGAAATGCCGAAGCCGAGATTGACGGCGCTACCGGCCTCAAGTTCCTCGGCCACCCGTCGGGCGATGACCTTCTGGATGTTGAACTCCGGAACGCGGAAACTGTCGAGCGGCCGGAAGATCTCGCCCGATATGGCGGGATCGTAGAGCGTCTGCGTCGTCTGCTTCTGCTCGGGATCGACCACGATGTAATCGACCAGAACGCCCGGCACGCGCACGTCATGCGGCTTCAGCGAGCCTTCCTTGGCGAGGCGCTTGACCTGCGCAATGACGATGCCGCCATTGTTGCGGGCGGCAAGCGCCTGGTCGAGACCACCGAGATAGGCCCCCTCGTGTTCATAGGTGAGATTGCCGCGCTCGTCCGCCGTGGTGGCGCGGATGATGGCGACCTGTGGCGCGATAGCCTTGAAGTACAGCCACTCCTCGCCGCCGAAGGTGATCTTCTCGACGATCGGCTCCGCATCGGCCTTCTCATTCATGGCGCAGCCCTGCTGGGTCGGGTCCACGAACGTGTCCAATCCAACCTTGGTGATGACGCCGGGGCGCTTTGCGGCGGCTTCGCGATGCATGTCGAAGAGGATGCCGGAGGGGATGTTATAGGCGGGAATCTCGTTGCCGGTAATCATCTGCCAGATCAGCGGCGGCTCGGAGGAGGACGGGCCGGACGGATAGGAGCCGGCCAGCACCTTGGCGAGCAGGCCCTGCCTGGCGATGTAGTCGATGCCCTTGATGCCGCTCATGTCGCCGGCCGCGATGGGGTGCAGCGTCGTGATGTTCCGTGGGTGACCGGTTTCGTCGAAACGCTCGCCGATGGCCTTCAGCGTCAGGTCCGGGCAGCCGAGGCCGGAGGAGGAGGAGACCGAGACGACGGCCCCGTCGGGAATGAGGTCTGCGGCCTGGCGCGGGGTGATATGCTTGCTCATGATGCTTCAGAATCCGGTTTCGATGCGGACGGTCTTGCCCGTGTGGGCGGCCTCCACGACGGCAAGACCGGTCGCCAGCGACCAGACGCCGTCCTCGCCCGTGGCGGAGGGCTGTCCCTTGCCGGCGACGGCGGCGTGGAAGGCGGAAAGGGCGGTTTCGTAGAGGTTTCTATGGTCGAGCGGCAGTTCATGTTCGCCGCTCGCATCGCGGAGCGTCACTGTGCCGGTGCCGCGCTGCGTCATCACGTTGCGGCCGATCAGCGAGCCGTCCGTGCCGTGTACCTCAAGGCCCGTCTCGGCGAATTTCGTGGTGAAGCCGTCGTGGAACTGGGCGATGACGCCGTTCTCGAAGCGCAGCACGCCCATGACCGCATCCTCAAGCCCCGCTTGGCCCATGCCGCCGGCCTGCGAGAAGGCAATGGCCTCCACCGGGTCGCTGTCCAGCACGAAGCGCAGCGTATCGGCATCGTGCACGGTGATGTCGAGGATCACGCCGCCGCCGGCTTCCGGCTTGTCGAGCCGCCAGCCCTGCAGGTGCGGCGGCAGGTAGACGGCGTGGAAGACGCGGGCGGAAAGCGGCGTGCCGATGCGGCCGGCCTTGATGGCCTCGCGCATCGCCCGGTGCGTGGCGGCGTTGCGCAGGTGATGGTTGGTCGCCATGACGACGCCTGCATCCTTCGCGGCCTTCACCATGGCCCGGGCATCGTCAAGCGCCATGGCGAGCGGCTTTTCGCAGAGGATATGCTTGCCGGCTTTCGCGGCGGCCAGCGCCTGGTCACGGTGCAGCTCGTTGGTGGTGGAGATATAGACGGCGTCGATCTCGGGATCGTTCACCAGCGCATCGAGCGTCGTCACCGACTTCGGGATGCCCTGTTCGGCCGCATAGGCCTTGCCGCGTTCAGCGCTGGTGCTCATCACCGAGACGATTTCGCCGCCCGTCGCGCGGATCGCGCTTGTCACCCATTCCTTCGCGATCGTGCTCGCGCCGATCAGTCCCCATCGCGTCATGCCGACATCCTCCTCGTCTTCTGGCCGGCGCCGCAGCTCTGGCGCACGACGAGGCGTACGGAGCTGACGATGGCCTCGGGCTCCACACGGCCCGCATTGATCTGTTTCAAGAGAAGCTGCGCCGCCCGCCGGCCCATGCCCTGCGGATCGACGGAAACGGTCGTCAGCGCCGGTACGGCGGTCTCGGCTTCGATCACGTCGTCGAAGCCGACCACGCCGAAATCGCGGCCGGGCTCCTTGCCCGCCGCGCGCAACCCGTCGCAGACGCCGAAGGCGGCCGCGTCGTTGAAGCAGAGCGCCGCCGTCGGCTGGTTCGCCAGCATCAGGGCGCGCTCGATGGCCGAAACGCCGCCGGCGCGCGAGGCCGTCGTGCCGACGACCAGCGCATCCGGTGCTTCGAGACCCGCTTCGGCAAGCGCGTCGCGCCAGCCCTGCACGCGCTCGGCAAAGACCGTCGTGTTAGGTATCCCGCCGAGGAAGGCGATGCGGCTATGGCCGAGCGAGACGAGATGGCGAACCGCATCCTTCGCACCGGCATAATTGTCGGAAAGAAGCGAGGAGATCTTCGCGCCTACCACGTTTCGCACCACGGCGACGACGGGAATGCCGCTCGCCGCGAGCGGCTTCAGGTCCGCCGCTTCCGTGCCGCGGGCGGGTGAGAGGATCAGGCCGGAAATGCCGTGCTCGCGCATGGAGGCGATGACCTCGCGCTGGCGGTCGACGCTTTCGGCGGAATTCGACAGGAACTGCACATAGCCGGCCGACTGCATGACCATGTCCATGCCGACCGCCAGCTCCGCGAAGAAGGAGTTGGTGAGATCGTTGACGATGATGCCGATGATCCGCGAGGAGGCCGACTGGCGCAGGTTCGCCGCGCCGCGATTGTAGACATAGCCGAGCTCGCGGATGACTGCATTCACTTTGGCGCGTGTCGCCTCGTTGACGAGGGGGCTCGCCTGCAGGACGAGCGAGACGGTCGACTTGGACACGCCGGCAGCGCGCGCAATATCGACGACGGTCACCCGGCTCTTGTTCACGATCATCCTCCCTGCGCGGGGTGTAACGGCCCGCTTGTTGGTGGGTAATTAATTGGATCGTTCCAAATTTGTCAAGCATGAATTGGGGTGCGGCGGCGTGTCGCCTTCGGTTGCCTTCTATCTTGATCACGGGTTCAAATTGGCTGTCACGATGGGACCTCTAGCGTATTGGCCTTTTCCGTACACCGGGCGCTACTCTCAAAATCGTCCTTGAAATTTGGAACGATCTAAATTATTGCCCTTCTAAACCCTCGGGAGGACTCCATGCCGATCAGCCTTTCCCTGCCGCGTGCCGATGGCGGCGTCGAAGCCTATGCGCTCGTGGGCACGCCGACAGAGCGCTCTACCGCAGCGCCGCGCTTCAACCGCATCGCCTATGCCGCGGCCCATGTGGTTTCCGATCCGCGACGCGACACGCGCCCATGGGAAGCGCCGGCCGTCGACTGGGAACGCACGATGGCTTTCCGGCATCATCTCTGGTCGCTCGGTTTCCGCATCGCCGAGGCGATGGACACCGCGCAGCGCGGCATGGGGCTCGACTGGGCCGGCGCGCAGGAGCTGATCCGCCGCTCGCTTGCCGAAGCGAAGACGGTGCCGGGCGCGGACCTTGCCTGCGGCGCCGGCACGGATCACCTCAACCCCGCCGATGCCCGTTCGCTGGATGACGTCGTCAGGGCCTATGAGGAGCAGATCGGCTTCGTGGAAAAGCACGGTGGCCGGGCGATCATGATGGCGAGCCGCGCACTGGCCCGCATTGCGCAGTCGCCGGATGATTACCGCAAGGTCTATGGCCGCATTCTCGGCCAGGCGAAGGACAAGGTCGTGCTGCACTGGCTCGGCGATATGTTCGATCCGCAACTTGGTGGATATTGGGGCTCCGACGCCTTCGAGCCGGCGCTCGATGCGGTGCTTTCGATCATCGAGGAGAACCGCGACAAGGTCGAGGGTATCAAGATCTCCCTGCTCGACAACGCCTGCGAAGTGGCGCTGCGCGACTGGCTGCCGGAAGGCGTGCTCTGCTTCACCGGCGACGACTTCAACTATGCCGAACTGATCGAGGGCGACGGGCGCAGATACAGCCACGCGCTGCTCGGCATCTTCGATGCGGTCGCGCCGCAGGCCTCCAAGGCGCTGGCGTCTCTGGCGGCGGGCGATGTCGCCACCTTCCGTGCCGTCATCGAGCCGACCGTGCCGCTTTCACGGAAAATCTTTGAGGCGCCGACGCAGTATTACAAGGCGGGCGTCGTCTTTCTGGCCTGGCTGAACGGCCATCAGGATCACTTCACGATGCCGGCCGGCATGCAGTCCGCTCGCGGCGTCCTGCACTATGCCGACGTCTTCCGCCTTGCCGATCGAGCGAATGTGCTCGACAGGCCGGAGCTTGCCGCCGCGCGCATGAAAAACCTCATGGCGGTGCTCGGCGTCGCCTGAGATTAGCTGTGGATGACCGGCTGTTTGGCCGGTCCTTACCGCCGTGCGGCGCTAAACTCTCCTCGTCAAGGAGAGAGCGATGGCAGCGACGGACGTAAAGATCGGCGAGAGCTGGAAGGCGCCGCTCGCGGCGGAATTCTCCAGTCCCTACATGGCCGAGCTGAAGAACTTCCTGCTGGAGCAGAAGCAGGAGGGCCGGCGCATTTTCCCGAAGGGGGCGGAATATTTCCGCGCGCTCGACCTGACGCCGCTCGACGAGGTGCGCGTCGTCATCCTCGGGCAGGATCCTTATCACGGCGAGGGGCAGGCGCATGGCCTGTGCTTCTCCGTGCAGGCGGGCGTTCGCATTCCGCCCTCGCTCGTCAATATCTACAAGGAACTGGAATCGGACCTCGGCATCGCGCCGGCCCGCCATGGTTTTCTCGAATATTGGGCGCGGCAGGGCGTGCTGCTGCTCAACAGCGTGCTGACGGTGGAGATGGGCCGTGCGGCCTCCCATCAGGGGCGCGGCTGGGAGCGCTTCACGGATGCGGTCATCCGCGCCGTCAACGAGCAGGATAAGCCCGTCGTCTTCATCCTCTGGGGCTCCTATGCGCAGAAGAAGGCGGCCTTCGTCGACAGGAGTCGCCATCTCGTGCTGCGCTCACCGCATCCCTCTCCGCTCTCAGCGCATAACGGCTTCTTCGGCACGCGACCGTTTTCGCAGGCGAACGAATTTCTCGAAAAGCACGGCCGCACGCCGATCGATTGGCAATTGCCGGCGACGGCGGGCTGACGGGGTAGGGGTTACTCCCTGGGCTGCCCCTCATGCCCCTGCCGGGACCTTCTCCCCGCAAGCGGGGAGAAGGGGGCGTTGCACCGGCTTCTTCAAGCCATCATGAAGGCGGGAACCCTTGCCTCCAGCGCTCCTCGCCCCGCTTGCGGGGAGAGGATGCCGGCAGGCAGGTGAGGGGCGGCTACGCCCGCCTCACCGCACCAGCGTCTCATCCAGCAGCGCCATCACCTTTTCCGCATCGATACCGATGCAGGCATGCTGGCTCGGCAGGCCGTCCCAGTTGCCGGGCGGGAAGCTGCGGGCGTCGGGCTTCTGGATGGTCTGGCCATCGGCGATGCCGCCAGCGACGACGCGGATCGCGCCGGGACGGGTGGTGAAGAGGTCCGGCGCGACGAGGTAGATGCAGGCGCAGCTGTCGTGCACCACCATGCCCTCGTCCTTCACATGCCGGCCGTAGAAATCGATATAGAACTGCGATATGTCGGAAAGCAGCTTGAGGTGCCTGCCGTTCTTCGCGGTCAGTTCCGCAAGGCGCTTGCGCGTCATCACGGTCTTCATCGTCACGTCGAGGCCGACGACGATCACCTTCCACGGCGCGGTCATCACCACGTCGGCCGCCTCCGGGTCGCCATGGATATTGGCCTCGGCGGCGGGCGTGATGTTGCCGGGCACGTCGAAAGCGCCGCCCATGATGATGACCTGCTTGACCAGACCGGCAATCTCCGGGTCTTCCTTCAGCGCATAGGCGAGGTTCGACATGCGGCCGACGGCGATCAGCGTCACCTCGCCCGGATTGGCCCTTACGGTTTCGATGATGAAGCGGTGTGCCGGGCGCGGATCGATAGGCAGGTCGATCGTCTCCGGCACGTCGATATTGCCGAGACCGTCATGGCCGTGGATCATCACCGGCCAGTCGGTGGGGTTGCGCATCGGGTTGTAGGTCTTGCCCTCGCCGCGGGCGACCGGCGCGTCGATGCCCCATTCGCGCTTGAGGAACAGCGCGTTGCGCGTCGTCGTCTCGATGGCGGCATTGCCGAAGACGGTGGTGATGCCGATCAGGTCGATTTCCGGATGGTTGTGCAGGAAGAGCAGCGCCATGACATCGTCGACGCCGGGATCCGTGTCGAAAATAACCTTATGCATGGTCGGTTTCTTTCTTTTTATTGTTCTGGGAACTTACTGGAAGCGGGCGATGGAGAAGGGGGCGAGCGCGGCGTCCGTCTCACCGGAGAGGAGACGCGCGACATGGCGACCGGTCGTTGCCGAAAGCGTCAGGCCGACATGGCCGTGGCCGAAGGCAAAGGCGATGCGCGGGTCGCGCGGATGCAGGCTGATGACGGGAAGCGAATCCGGCGTGGAGGGACGCCGGCCCATCCATTCCGTGCCGCCTTCCTCCTGGAGATCGGGCACGTAGCGGCGCATCTTGCGGCGCATGGCGGCGGCGCGCCTGTAGTTGGCGGGGGCTTCGGGCGAGGCGAGCTCGACCGCGCCGCCGATGCGCAGAGCATTTTCGAAGGGTGTGGCGACGAAGCCGTGCTCGGAGAAGAAGACCGGCATTTCCAGCGTGGTCGAAGGATTCATGAAGGTCGTATTGTAGCCGCGCTCGGTTTCCAGCAGCACTTTCAGCCCGAGATCGGCGACGAAGCGGCGTGACCAGACGCCCGAGGTGATCGCCAGCTTGTCGAAGGTGAATTCCCGGCCGCCCTCCGTGCGCACGACGATGCCGCTCTCAGCCTGCGCCACCGAGGAAACGGTGGCGTCGAGCAACGTCGCGCGTTCGCGCAGCGCCGCCTGCAGCCGGCGCAAGAGGGTCAGCGGATATTCGAAGGTCTTGTAGCCGTCGTTGAAGACCGCGCCGGCAAAGGCGCCCTGCAAGGCCGGCACGCGGCGGCGGGCCTCTTCGGCATCCAGCTTCTCGACATTGCAGCCGAGCAGCTTCGCATTCTCCGTCTCGTGGGCGAACGCCTTGTCGCGCGCCGCAGTGCTGTCGAAGACCGTCAGCGCGCCGGTGTCGCGGATATGGCCGGAAATGCCGGCCAGGGCGCCGAGATGGGCATGGTCGGCTTCCGCCGTCTTCATCAGCGTCAGGAGCGCGGCGCGGCCTTCCGCCACCTTGCCGGGGCGGGCGGAGAGCAGGAGGCGGACGAGCCAGGGCGTGAGCGCCGGCAGGTCCTGCCAGCGCAGCGTCAGCGGGCCCAGCGGATCGAGCAGCCATTTCGGCACGGAGAGCAGCATGTCGACCCGGGCGAGCGGGTCGATCTCGGGCACGGCGAGGATGCCCGCATTGCCGACCGAGGCCGGCAGGCCGCCCGCGTCCCGTTCGAGGATCGTGACGCTATGGCCCCGTTCCATGAGATTGAGCGCTGTGGCGCAGCCCATGAGGCCGCCGCCGACGATACCGATATGCGCCATGCCGTCCCGTTGCGTTTGTGTTGATTTCGGCCGAAGCAGGCTGGCCGTTCGCGCCGGACGTTAGACGGAAACCGGCCCTCTGTCGACAGAGGGCCGGTGGCTCTCAGGCCGCCTGCGCGGGCCGGCGGTTCTGCAGCATCCGTCGGATGAAGGCGAGGACGAAGAGCATCGCCATCAGCAGCACGATGGTCGGCGCGGGGGCGCTGTCGATCATGAAGCTCAGCCAGATGCCGCAGAAGGACGTGCCGAGCGCGACGGCGACGGCCACCATCAGCATGCTCGGAAAACGCCGCGTGAGGAGGGCCGCGATGGCGCCGGGAGCGACCAGCATGGCGACGGCGAGGATGATGCCGACCGCCTTCAGCGCGCCGACCACGACGAGCGAGAGCACGGCGAGAAGGCCGTAATGCAGGAGACGCACCGGCAGGCCGATGGCCGAGGCATGCTGCCGGTCGAAGGCCTGCACCAGAAGGTCCTTGCGGAAGAGGAGGATGAAGGCGGTCGAGGCGCTGGCGATGGCTATCGTCTCGACGAGATCGGAGGCCGCGATGCCGAGCATGTCGCCGAAGAGGATATGGTCGAGATGGATATCCGGCTGGATCTTCACATAGAGCACAACGCCGAGGGCGAACATGCCGGAAAAGACGATGCCGAGAATCGTGTCTTCCTTCACCCGGCTGTTATCCTTGAGATAGCCGGCGGCGAGCGCGCAGAAGAGGCCCGCGACGAAGGCGCCGGCCGCGAAGGGGAGGCCCAGGACATAGGCGATGACGACGCCGGGAAGCACGGCATGCGAGACCGCATCGCCCATCAGCGACCAGCCCTTCAGCACGAGATAGCAGGAGAGCAGCGCCATCGGTACGGCGATGACGAGCGTCACCAGGAAGGCGGTCTGCATGAAGGCGAGCTGGAAGGGCAGGAGCGCGAGTTCGAGCGTCTCGTTCATGGCGTGGTGCCTTCCATGGTCTCCAGCGCCTTCCTGCCCCTGCGGCGCGCGGCGATGAGGCCGTGCTTGGGCGCGAAGAGGAAGGCGAGGAGGAAGATCGCGGTTTGCAGGACGACGATGATGCCGCCGGTCGCGCCGTCGAGGAAATAGGAGAGATAGGCGCCGGTAAGGCTCGTGCCGGCCCCGAGGGCGGCGGCGATGACGATGAGGCGCTGGAAGCGGTCGGTGAGGAGATAGGCCGTCGCGCCCGGCGTCACCACCATGGCGACGACGAGGAAGGCGCCGACCGTCTGCATGGCCGCGACCGTCGAGGCGCTGAGGAGGGTGAAGAACAGAATCTTCAGGCCCGTCGGGTTGAGACCGATGGAGCGGGCATGGTTCTCGTCGAAGAAGGCGACCATCAGGTCCTTCCACTTGAAGAGCAGGACGACGAGCGTCACCGCGCCGATGATGGCGAGCTGGATCGTATCCTCCCGCGTGACGGCGAGGATGTTGCCGAGCACGATGGTCTGGATGTTCACCGGTGTTGGCGAGAGCGAGACCATGAAGAGGCCGAGGCCGAAGAAGGAGGAGAAGATCATGCCGATGATCGCATCCTCCTTGAGCTGCGTCTGGCGGTTGAGGAAGAGCATGGCGGCGGCGGCGAGCCCACCGGAGAGGAAGGCGCCGGCGGCAAACGGCAGGCCGAGCATATAGGCCCCGGCGACGCCCGGCACGATGGAATGCGAGAGCGCATCGCCGATCAGTGACCAGCCCTTGAGCATCAGATAGGCGGACAGGAAGCCGCAGATGCAGCCGACCAGCGCGCTCACCCACATGGCGTTGACCATGTAGCCGTAGCCGAAGGGTTCCAGCAGCGCGTCGATCACGGTTTCTTCTCCTCGCCGTAGATGACGAAGGGGCGCTCGTCGTCGGTGATGACCTTGACCGAGCGCCTGTCCTCGTCGTCGTGCAGGTCGCGGCCGCCGAGGATGAAGTGGCGCAGCACGCCGCCGAAGGCGCGCTCCAGATTGGCCTCGGTGAAGGTCTCCGCCGTCGGGCCGGAGGCGATGACGGTGCCCTTGACGAAAACCGTGCGGTCGCAGAAATCCGGCACGCTGCCGAGATTGTGGGTGGAGACCAGCATGACGCGACCCTCGTCGCGCAGCTTGCCGAGCAGCTCGATGATCTGCTCCTCCGTGGTCACGTCGACGCCGGTGAAAGGCTCGTCGAGCAGGATGACCTGTCCCTCCTGCGCCAAGGCACGGGCGAGGAAGACGCGCTTGCGCTGCCCGCCGGAGAGCTCGCCGATCTGGCGCTTGCGGTAACCGGCCATGTTGACGCGGGAAAGCGCCTCCTCGACCATCTCGTGGTCGCGTTTCGTCGGGATGCGCAGCCAGTTCATATGGCCGTAGCGGCCCATCATCACCACGTCCTCGACGAGCACGGGGAAGGTCCAGTCCACCTCCTCGGCCTGCGGCACATAGGCGACGAGGTTCTGCTTCAGCGCCTCGCGCACGGAAAGGCCGAGGATCGTCACCTTGCCTCCCGCGACCGGTACGAAGCCCATGATCGCCTTGAAGAGGGTGGACTTGCCCGCGCCGTTGACGCCGACCAGCGCGGTGATCGTGCCCTTCGGCACGGAGAAGCTGGCATGGCGCAGCGCCGTGAGGCCGTTGCGGTAGGTGACGGTCACGTCCTCGGCGACGATGCCGTCGACCGTCTTCGGCTTGCCGCCCATCCTCATTGCGAAAGACCTTTCACGATGGTTTCGGAGGTCACGCGCAGGAGGTCGAGATAGGTCGGCACGGGGCCGTCCGCCTCACTCAGCGAGTCGACATAGAGGACGCCGCCATAAGCCGCGCCCGTTTCGGCCGCGACCTGCCTGGCGGGATCGGCGGAAACGGTGCTTTCGCTGAAGACGACATGGATATTGTGCTCGCGCACCGCATCGATCACCGCCTTCACCTGCTTGGGCGTGCCCTGCTGGTCGGCGTTGATCGGCCAGAGGAAGAGCTCCTTGAGGCCGAAATCGCGGGCGAGATAGGAGAAGGCGCCCTCGCTGGTGACGAGCCAGCGCTTTTCCGCCGGCAGCGCGCCGATCTTGGCCTTCATCTCTTCGCCCAGAGCCTTGATCTTCTCGCCATAGGCCTTGGCGTTGGCGTCGTAGGTCGCCGCATTGGCGGGGTCGAGCGCGCCGAGCGCCTTGCGGATGTTCTCGACATAGATCAGCGCATTGTCCGGCGACATCCAGGCATGCGGGTTCGGCTTACCCTCGTAGGGGCCTTCCACGATGCTCATCGGCGCGACGCCGTCGCTGACCGTGACGTTCGGCACGTCGCCGAGATTGGCGAGGAACTTCTGGAACCAGAGCTCCAGGTTGAGGCCGTTCCAGAGCACGAGCTTCGCATCCTGCGCCTTCAGGATATCGCGCGGCGTCGGCTGGTAGTTGTGGATTTCCGCGCCCGGCTTGGTGATGGATTCCACCGTGGCCGCATCGCCCGCCACATTCGCCGCGATGTCGGCGATGATTGTGAAGGTCGTCACCACCTTGGGCTTTTCCTGCGCGAAGGCGGGGGCGGTGGCGAGAAGCGGCAGGCTGAGAAGCAGGGCATTGAAGGAACGGCGGAGCATCGGCTCTCCTGAGCTGCTTTTGCGAATGAGTTGCAATAAAATATAGAGCGGTTTTGCAGCCTGTCAACGCAATTGCAAATCATTCGCAGAAATGGTCCGGAATCGGACAGGCGGGTTTAAAACTTCCGAAACGCCCGCAGGCTACAGTGCGGCACGTTCGCGCGCTCTCGGCGCGTTCCCTGTTCTGCGTTCAAAGAGAAGTTCGTCGCCCGTGAAGTTCCTTCCGACCTCGTTCCGCCTGTCCCGGAAGCTGCTGATCATCGCCGCCGGCGTGCTGGTCCTGACCGGCGCCTCGGGCGCTGCCGCGATCTTCGTCGGGCGCGACGTGCTGCTCGGCCCGTCGACGGAAACGGTGTCCGGCGCCGCCTGCACGACGGTGACCACCGTCCGCCTCGAACAGGACGGCCAGCAATGGCTGCGCAAATATGTGCGCTCGGATGCCACGGACGGCGAGGTGCGCGTCAAGACGGCGCTGCGCGTCGCCGGGGCCGTCTCGAATGCCGAGGACGCCGATCTCTACCAGATCATCCTGATCGATGCCGCCGGGCCCGAATATCGCGCCGACATGCGCGGTCGGGCCATCGGCGCGGAAGTGCTCTTCGCCCGCGATCCCTCCGCCGTTCCCGGCATGAGTGCGCCCTTCGTCGCGCGCTATACGGATGGCGTGCCGGCCGCCAACGGGGAATTCTACGGCGAGCGCAAGGAGCTTTCGCTCGACGAGATCAAGACCATCGTCACGGCGATGAAGGAACGGGCGGACTGCATCGACCCGAATGCGGTCGAAACGGCGGCGTCCGGCCATGGCGCGGCCAAGGAGGAAGGCGGCCATGGCACGGAAGGCGAGCATGCCGCCGCCGAAGGCACGCACGAGGTCGCATCCAGCGGTCACTGACCGCGCTCGTCTCTGCCAAACGGCATATTTGCCGTTGTACAGCACCACCTAACTTTGCTAGCAGAGAGCACGATTTTCACCCCATACCGGCACGCTCGTGCCGACCCTTCCCGAGAGGGGAGGGTGAGGAAAGTTGACATGCCCGATCTCCTGCTTGAACTCCGCTCCGAGGAAATTCCCGCCCGCATGCAGCGCAAGGCGGCCGGCGACCTGAAGAAGCTCGTCACCGACGCGCTCGTCGAGGCGGGCCTGACCTATGAAGGCGCGCGCGAATACTGGACGCCGCGCCGCCTGACGCTCGACATCCGCGGGCTCAACGCCCGCTCGAGCGACGTGCGCGAAGAGATCAAGGGTCCGGCAACCTCCGCCCCCGAACAGGCAATCCAGGGCTTCCTGCGCAAGGCGGGCCTCGGCTCGGTTTCCGAAGCGCATGTGCATTCCGATCCGAAGAAGGGCGACTTCTACGTCGCCCATATCGTCAAGTCGGGCCGTCCGGCCGACGAGATCATCGCCGAGGTGATGCCGGGCATCATCCGCAATTTCCCCTGGCCGAAGTCGATGCGCTCGGGCGCGGCCTCCGCAAAACCCGGCGCGATGCGCTGGGTGCGCCCGCTGCAATCCATCGTCTGTACCTTCGGCTCGGAGACGGAGGAGACGCGCGTCGTGCCCTTCGAGGTCGACGGGCTTACTGCCGGCAACGTCACCTACGGCCACCGCTTCCATGCGCCCGAGGCCATCACCGTGCGCCGCTTCGAGGACTATGTCGCCAATCTGGAGAAGGCGAAGGTCGTGCTCGATGCCGAGCGCCGCAAGCAGATCATCGCGACGGATGCCAATAACATCGCCTTCGCGAACGGCCTTGAACTCGTCGAGGACGAGGGCCTGCTGGAGGAGGTCTCCGGCCTCGTCGAGTGGCCTCAGGTGCTGATGGGCACCTTCGACGAGGAGTTCCTGGCGATCCCCTCGGAGATCATCCGCCTCACCATCAAGACCAACCAGAAATGCTTCGTCACCCGCAAGCCGGCCGCCGATACGCTCTCCAACCACTTCATCCTGATCTCGAACATCGAGGCGAAGGATGGCGGCAAGGAAATCGTGCACGGCAACGGCAAGGTGGTGCGTGCCCGTCTTTCGGACGCCAAGCACTTCTGGCTGCGCGACCAGCACGACCTGCCCGACCTCGACACGCTGAAGGCGTCGGCCGAAAAGTTCGGCCTCGATCTTAAGAAGCCGCTCGACCAGCGCATGGCCAAGCTCGACGCGCTCAACGTCACCTTCCATGCCAAGCTCGGCACGCAGGGCGAACGCGTCACGCGCATCCGCAAGCTCGCTGCCGAGCTTGCGAAGGTCACCGGCGCCGATACCGCTCTCGTCGATCGCGCCGTGGTGCTCGCCAAGGCGGACCTGCGCACGGAAGCCGTCGGCGAATTCCCGGAACTGCAGGGCATCATGGGCCGCAAATATGCGCTCCTGCAGGGCGAGGACGCCGCCGTCGCCGAAGCCATCGAAGACCACTACAAGCCGCAGGGTCCGTCCGACCGCGTGCCCTCGGGCAAGGTGGGCCTCACCGTGGCGCTCGCCGACAAGCTCGATACGCTGATCGGCTTCTGGGCCATCGACGAGAAGCCGACCGGCTCGAAGGACCCCTATGCGCTGCGCCGCGCCGCGCTCGGCGTCATCCGCATGCTCTTGGAAAAGAACATCCGCCTGCCGCTCCTTTCCGTCGCGAAGGACCCGGACCTTCTCGCCTTCTTCCATGATCGCCTGAAGGTCTATCTCCGCGACATGGGTGCGCGCCACGACCTCATCGATGCCGTGCTGACGCCGGAGGCCGACGATCTCCTGATGGTCGCCCGCCGCGTCGAGGCGCTGACGGCCTTCATCACCTCCGAAGACGGACAGAACCTGCTCGCCGGTACCAAGCGCGCGACGCAGCTTCTCGCCTCCGAGGAGAAGAAGGGCACCGTCGTCGAGGGCGCCGTCTCGGCTGACCTTCTGAAGCTCGACGCGGAGAAGGCGCTTCACGCTGCCGTTGAAACCGCCTCGAAGGATGCGGCCGCGGCCGTCGCCGGGGAGGATTTTCGCTCCGCCATGGAAGCCCTCTCGACGCTCCGCGCGCCGGTGGACCAGTTCTTCAACGACGTCCTCGTCAACGACGAGGACCCGGCCATCCGCGCCAACCGCCTCGCGCTGCTCTCCGCCATCCGCGCGGCGACCGGCACGGTCGCGGATTTTTCCAGGATCACGGGGTAAGGGGCGGGCGCTGATGGCCGGCAGGATTCTCATCAGCGCCTGTCTTGCCGGTCTGGCGGTCCGCTACAACGGATCGGCCAAGCCGCTCGCCCATGCGGCCGTCGACCGCTGGATGGCGGAGGGGCGGCTGGTGACGCTCTGTCCGGAGCTTGCGGGCGGCTTCCAGGTGCCGCGGCCGCCGGCGGAAATCGAGAACGGCCTCAATGGCGACGACGTGCTCGACGGGCGGGCGCGGGTGCTGGAAATTTCCGGCGGGGACGTGTCCGCCGCCTATATCGACGGCGCGCGTATCGCGCTCGACGTTGCGCGGCGAAACGATTGCCGCCATGCGCTTCTGATCGACGGCAGCCCGTCCTGCGGTTCCGGTTTCGTCTATGACGGTTCGTTTTCGGGTAGCCGGCATGCGGGGCAGGGTGTGACGGCGGCGCTCCTGAGGCGCAGCGGTATTGCCGTCTATTCCGACCGCGAGGTCGACCGGCTCGTCAGCGATATGGGGGAGAGCGGCTGATACGCGTGCGCCCCTGCTTGAGGTCAGGGGCGCAGACGTCCGCTTTCGCGGATTCCTGTCAGCCTGGAGGGACTGAGAGGCAGGGCCTCCCTAATATGGGGTCAATCCAGCCGAAGTTCAAATTTTCCCGGATCAAACTCGCGTGAAGAGGCGATCGCGGCCGTTTTCGCATGCCGTGCCGCGCCTTCGTCGAGCGCGCCGGTCTGGGTGCCGGCATCCACGGTCACCGCATTCTCTTCAGTGTCCGTGCTTGCAGTCTGCGTGGTCTCTGCCGGCGCCTTGCTGACGAAGACGACGGGCGAGCCGCCCATCCAGGCTTCCGTGCGAAAGATCTTGCGTTCGCCGTTCTCCTCGCGGACCTCGACCTTCTGCGTGCCGGGCGCGATGGCGTCGACATGATAGGTCGCGGCCTTGATCTTGGGCTTCAGCGCCGGGCAGTCGCCGCACCGGATCGTCTCGATGCTGTCCGCCGAGACGGCATCCTCGACGGGACGGATCGAACCCGCAAGGGCGGGGGCGGCAAGAAGCGCGAAGGCAAGGGTCGGCAACAGGATACGCATCGACGGTTCTCCTCATCGGTGAGGGGAGAATAGCGCCCGTCGGTTACGAGCCCGTCAGGGGAAATGGTAAAATTTGATGAAACGGTGTTTTTCCGCCGGTTGCCGTCAGGCCGTTTCGCGGGCGACCGCGCGCCAGCCGATGTCGCGGCGGCAGAAGCCGTTTTCCCATTTCACCCGGTCGAGCGCCGCATAGGCCGCCTTTTGCGCCTCGGCGACGGTCGGCGCGACGGCGGTGACGTTCAGCACGCGCCCGCCGGTCGCCACCAATTGGCCGTCCTTCAGCGCTGTGCCGGCATGGAACACCTTCGTCGCGGCGTCGTCGGCCGGCAGCGAGAGGATCGGCGTCGCCTTCTCGTAGGTGCCGGGATAGCCCTTCGAGGCCATGACCACGGTGAGCGCGGGGTCGTCGCGCCATTCGGCGGAGACCTTGTCGAGCCGGCCGATGGCGGCAGCGTGGAGGATCGGCAGCAGGTCGCTCTCGAGCCGCATCATCAGCACCTGGCACTCCGGATCGCCGAAGCGCACGTTGTATTCGATGAGCTCCGGACCCTTGGCGGTGATCATCAGGCCGGCGAAGAGCACGCCCTGGAAGGGATGGCCGTCCGCCGCCATGCCGCGGATCGTCGGCTCGATGATCTCCTTCATCGTGCGCTCGACCATGCCGGGGGTCATCACCGGGGCCGGCGAATAGGCGCCCATGCCGCCGGTATTCGGGCCGGTGTCGCCGTCGCCGACGCGCTTGTGGTCCTGCGCGGAGGCGAGCGGCAGCGCGTTCACGCCGTCGCAAAGGCAGAAGAAGCTCGCTTCCTCGCCGTCGAGGAAGGCTTCCACGACGACTTCCGCGCCGGCCGCGCCGAAAGCGCCGTCGAAGCAGTCGTCGACGGCGGCCAGAGCCTCGGGCAGCGTCATGGCAACGGTCACGCCCTTGCCGGCGGCAAGCCCGTCCGCCTTGATGACGATCGGCGCGCCCTCGGCCTCGATATAGGCCCTGGCGGAGGCGGCGTCGGTGAAGCGCTGGTAGGCGCCGGTCGGGATATCGTATTTGGCGCAGAGGTCCTTGGTGAAGCCCTTGGAGCCTTCGAGCTGGGCGGCGGCGGCCGAAGGCCCGAAGACATCGATGCCGGCCGCGCGCAGCACGTCGGCAAGGCCCGCGACGAGCGGGGCTTCCGGGCCGACGACCACGAAGGAGACGCCGTTCTCGCGGCAGAAGGCGGAGACCGCCGCATGGTCCTCGATATCGAGGGATACCAGCGTCGCGCATTCGGCGATGCCGGGATTGCCGGGGGCGGCGTAGAGCGTGGTGAGGAGGGGCGATTGCGCCAGCTTCCAGGCAAGGGCGTGCTCGCGTCCGCCCGATCCGATCAACAGAACCTTCATGCCCGTACCCTCGACCTGATGCTTGTTGCTGGCGGGTTAAGGGGACGGGGGCGAAAGGTCAAGGGCCGCGGCGCTCGGGAGCATTGCGGCGCCCTTTTCCTCGGTGGTGCGATGAAGGAATTCCCGCTCGGTGCCGGGAACTCGCACGAATCATTTCACCTTCGAAAGCTGGCGAATGGTTAGCGAATCGGTAATGAAACGTGGCTAATGTTCGTGCAATCAAAGGTTTCGGCGCCCCGCGGCGGGTGCGTCGGCAAAGCGAGGATTGTGTCTTGAGTATCCGTTTCCCGGCCGCAATGACTGCGGCCGCCTTTCTTCTTGCGCCCATTTCCGCCCTTGCAGGCGACGGCGAGCACTTCTGGTCCGGCGACTGGTATCTGAAGGTGGGAGCCGCCGGCTTCGCCGCGCCGCGCTACGAGGGCGCCAAGGGCCATCTGTTCCAGGTCACGCCGCTGATCTCGCTCGGCAAGGCTGGCAGCACGGTGCGCTTCTCCTCGCGCAACGACAATCCCTCCTTCGCGCTGATCGACAACGGCGCTTTCCGCGCAGGGGCGACCGGCAAGCTGGTCATGCCGCGCGACGAGGATGACAGCGCCGACCTCAAGGGCCTGACGCCGGTGAAGCTGGGCGGCGAACTCGGTGCGTTCGCGGAAGCGTATCCGACGGACTGGCTGCGCGTGCGCGGCGAGGTGCGCCATGGCATCCGCAGCCACCACGGCATCGTGGCGGATGTGGCGGCCGACGCCTTCGTCGATATCACGCCGGACGTGCGCCTGTCCGCCGGTCCGCGCCTTACCGTCGCGTCGAACGACTATATGGACGCCTATTACCGGGTGAAGCCGAGCCAGGTCGCGGCCTCCGGCCTTGCCGCCTACGATCCGGGCGGCGGCATCCAGTCGGTCGGCGCGGGCGCGGCGATCACCTGGCAGGTCAACGAGAAGATCGAGACCAGCGCCTTCGCCGAGTACAAGCGCCTCATGGGCCCGGCGGCGGATTCGAGCCTCGTCAAGCAGCGCGGCGAGCGCGATCAATTCCTGATCGGCGTTGCAGCCACCTACCGCTTCGATTTCACGCTGCGCTGAATCCCATCTGCGGCCATGCGCCGGCTTGACCGGGGCGTGGCCGCTTGCGATCTAGGTGCATGATCAGCACCTCCTCCGATTCCGGCCGCGTTTCCGACGCGCCTTCCGATAACTGGGTCTACCGCGTCCTGCCGCGCGGGGCCTGGCCCTATGCGCAGCTTGCCCGCTGGGACCGGCCGATCGGCTGGCAGCTCCTGATGTGGCCCTGCTTCTGGTCGGCGGCGCTGGCGGCCAATGTCGCTGCGGCGGCCGGCAGCTTCGACTGGCTGCGGTTCCTCGCGCATCTCTTGCTGTTCTTCATAGGCTCGGTCGCCATGCGCGGTGCGGGCTGCACCTATAACGACCTCGTCGACCACGATATCGACCAGGCGGTCGCCCGCACCCGCTCGCGCCCGCTGCCGTCCGGCCGCGTCACGCGCCGGCAGGCGAAGGTCTTCATCGTGCTGCAGGCGCTTGTCGGCCTCGTCGTCCTCCTGCAGTTCAATCTCTTCTCCATCGGGCTCGGCGTGGCCTCGCTGCTGATCGTCGCGATCTATCCCTTCGCCAAGCGCTTCACCGACTGGCCGCAATTCTTCCTCGGCATGGCCTTCTCCTGGGGCGCGCTGATGGGCTGGGCGGCGGTCTTCGGCACGCTGTCGCTCGCGCCCGTCGCGCTCTACATCGCCGCGATCGCCTGGACCATCGGCTACGACACGATCTATGCCCACCAGGACAAGGAGGACGACGCGCTGATCGGCGTGCGCTCCACCGCCCGCCTCTTCGGCGACAAGACCCGGCAATGGCTCGTCGGTCTCTACGGCCTGACGGTGGCGCTCATCGCGCTGTCCTTCTGGCTGGCCGGCGTCGGCATCATCGGCTGGCTCGGCCTTGCGGCCGCCGCTTTGATGCTCGCCTGGCAGATCCGGTCGCTCGATATAGACGATCCGGTGCAGTGCCTTGCGCTGTTCAAGTTCAATCACGTCGTCGGCTTCGCCATCTTCCTCGCTCTGGCGGTCGCCATTCCCTTCGCCTGAGCCGGACGCGGAAAAGCCGACCGCAGGGAACGGCCGGCTTTCCAGAGGTCATGCATTCATCGCAGGCTCAACGGCGGGCGATGATCTCCCGGCCGTCGATCTTCATCTGGACGCCGAGCTTGCCGGTCGTGCGGCGCACGAGGAAGCGGGGGCGGCGATCTGCGAAGTAGGAATGGCGGCGGCGCGGTTTTGCGGGGCGGCTGCCGACCGTCAGGTTGTCGTCGAGCGGGCGGGCGACGCCGTCGGCTTCCACCATCAGCATGGGAATGCGGTAGGCCTCGGCCCAGCTGCGCCAGTCGGCGGCGATGTCGCAGAGGTCGTGCGCCACCAGCAGCGGGATGCAGAGGTCCGGGTCGTCGTGATGCAGCTCGAGCGTGACGGTTACGTCGCCGTTGCCATGGTCGATGGCGCGGGCGGCGACGCCCTTGAAGGCGCGGGCCGGCAGTGCGATGGACAGCGGCAGGCCGCTGGAGGGAAGCACCTTGCGCAGCACGGCGCCGCGCTCGTCGAGGGTGATCGTGGCGTCGGTTCCCTCGGTGCGCAGCTCGAAGGTCACCTGCTGCGGGAAGCGCTTGGGATCGAGCCGGAGCGTGCTGCCGGCCCAGGCCGGCTTGGAAACGGTATTCAGCATGTCTTTCGCCCTTGTTTTCCTTGAGAGCCGGTGTCCGGTCTTCTCATTGGGACTTTGCGTCCTCTGAGGGGGAGAATAGGCGCGCCCCCTTCCATGCCGCTTAAAAATCGCGGTTAAGAAAACTTTGCAGTTCCTGATGGTTAGCAAAACCGCACGGGCCAGGGTTTAGGAGAGGTGAACGCAGGCCGGCGCATTCGAGCCATGGTCCGACAGGCCGGGACAAGCCTCGCGGGCGACAATGGCGCCGATCGGCCCCTGCGCGCGCGGCCGGTGACTGGAAGGAACGGTTTCCCGATGCTGTCGACCTATACGAGCTACAACCTCATCGCGAAGGACATGCTGAAGTCGCTGAACCGCACCGCGGCCGAGGCGACCAATGCGCGCGATGCCGATTACTACAGGGAGAATATCGGCAAGGTTTCCTCGGTCGACGAATTCCTCGACGACTACCGGCTCTATTCCTATGCCATGAAGGCCTATGGCCTGGAGGAGATGACCTATGCGAAGGCCTTCATGCGCCAGGTGCTGGACAGCGACCTGACGGATGCCAACAGCTTCGCCAACAAGCTGACGGACACGCGCTACCGCGATTTCGCCAGCGCCTTCAGCTTCACGCCCTCGACCGCGACGGCGCAGACCGAAACGCAGCTCGATTCCATCATCGGCCTCTATTCCGCCACCGCCGCCAATGCCGGCGCGGCGCTCAAGGAGGAGACCCGCTATTACAATGTCGTCATCGACACGGTGACGAGTGCCGACCAGCTCATCAACAACGACCGCCTGCGCAACTACGTGTTCACCGCCTTCGGCATCGATCCGAACACCTATTCGCGGGAGGTGGTGCGCGGGGTCCTCGGCAGCGATCCCGACGATCCCGCCAGCTATTTCAGTACCGAGTTCGGCGCCCGCGAGACGGATGCCGTGGCGGCGATCCAGGCTGCGAACAGCGAGCTGTCGACCCTTCCTTCCAACGACGCCAACAAGGCGCGGATCGCCGAGCTCAAGGCGGAAATCAGCCGGCAGAGCGCCATCATCGTCACGGCCGAGAAATATCGCGCGCTGGCGGAAGCCTACAATTTCGCCAGCGACGGGACGGCGACGGCCGGCACCGTGCAGGACGCGGACCAGAAGGCAGCCACGAACCAGCTCTACACGCTCTCCAATCCGCGCGTGACCTCCGAGGCGGCGCTGATCAACAAGGACTATTTCGAAAGCCGCATCGGCAGCGTGACGACGGCGAGCGAACTCGTCAACGACCCGCGCCTGCTGAACTACATCAAGGTTGCCTTCGACCTCAACAAGGCGTCCGTCGTCAGCTCCACGATCGCCAATATCCTGACGAGCGACCCCGACCCGGATAACGCGACCAGCTACATCAACCTGTTCGGCGGTGCCGACAAGGCCAAATACGTCGCGCTGCGCGCCGCCTTCAATTTCCAGGAGGACGGCACGCTCGCCGCCGGCCAGACCGCGCAGACGGCGGCGCAGACCGCCACCGCCACGAACGCCTACATGATCCATTACAACGACAAGGACGACGAGGCCGACGCGACCGCCATCAAGCAGTTCAAGAGCCAGATCGGCGCGGTGAAGACCGTGAAGGACTTCGTCGGCGAAGCCTCCATCTATAACTTTGCGTTGAAGGCCTTCGGCATCGACCCGGCGAAGGTTTCCGCCTTTACCATCAAGAAGGTGATGCAAAGCGACCTCAACGATCCCAAGAGCTATGTGTACCAGCTCAAGGACGATCGTTTTGTCCAGCTCGCCAAGGCGTTCAATTTCGGTTCGGACGGCAATATCACCGCACCGAAGCTGGCACAGTCGGAAGCCGAGATCCTCGTCATGTCCCGCGCCTATGTGACGGTGAAATCCCGTTTCGGAACGGAGGATGACAAGAAGAAGGCGGAGGAGGAGGCCAAATATTACTCCACGCAGATGCAGAAGGTGGAGTCCGTCGAGGATTTCCTTGCCGACGACCGCCTCGTCTCCTTCGTGCTGACGGCGAACGGCATCGATCCGGAAAGCGTCGACGCCACCTTCATGCAGAAGATCTTCACTTCCGACCTCGACGACCCGAAGAGCTTCGCCAACCAGCAGGCGGACCGCGCCTATCGCAAGATCGTCGCCTCCTTCAACTTCAATGCCGAGGGCAAGGTCACGCAGCCGGACGACGCGGAGATCCAGTCGCGCCGCGGCATCTACGAGACGATCGACAGCCACGTGCAGCAGATGCTGGAGGAAGAGGCCGGCGACGACAATGCCGGCGTGCGCCTCGCGCTCTATTTCCAGCGCAAGGCCGAGACGATCACCAGCCCCTACGACATCCTCGCCGACGACGCGCTGTTCGAGGTCTTCAAGGTGATCTACCAGCTGCCCGACGAGATCGGCAGCGCCGATATCGATGCGCAGGCGGAGATGATCAAGCGCCATCTCGAGCTCAAGGACCTGCAGGACCCCGAAGCGGTTTCGAAGATGATCGTGAAGTTCTCGGTCCTCTACGACCTCGACAACCAGACGAATACCGATCCTGCCCTTTCGGTGCTGACCAGCTCCGGCTCCTCCGGCATCAGCGCCGACCTCATGATGTCGCTGGCGCAGCTGCGCCCGGGCGGGTCCTGATCAGCCGGCCACGACCTTGCCGGGATTCATGATGCCGGCGGGGTCGAAGGCGTGCTTGACCCTTCGCATCAGGTCCATCTCGATCGGCTCGCGCACGGCGGCAAGCTCGTCGCGCTTCAACTGGCCGATGCCGTGCTCGGCGGAAATCGAGCCGTGATATTTCAGCACGATGCCGTGGACGAGGTGGTTGATCTCGCGCCAGCGGTCCAGGAAGGCCTGCTTGTCCGCGCCCACGGGCTGGGAAATGTTGTAGTGGATGTTGCCGTCGCCCATATGGCCGAAGGAGCAGATGCGCGCGCCGGGGATCGCCGCCATCACGGCCGCATCCGCCTCCGCCATGAAATCCGGGATGGAGGAGACCGGCACGGAGACGTCGTGCTTGATCGAGCCACCCTCGGGCTTCTGCGCCGGCGACATGCTCTCGCGCATGTGCCACAGGGCCTTGCGCTGTTCCCCGCTTGAAGCGATGACGGCGTTCTCCACCAGCCCCGCCTCGATGCCCTCGGCCAGCAGCGCCTCCATCATGCGCGTCGCTGTCTCGGCGGCGTCGGAGGTGGAGATGTCGATCAGCACGTACCAGTCGTGCCGCGTCGCGAGCGGATCGCGCACGCCGGGAATGTGCCGCGTGGTGAAATCGACGCCGAGGCGCGGCATCAGCTCGAAGCCGGTGAGCGCCGTGCCGCAGCGGCGGGAGGCGCGCTCGAAGAGGGCGAGCGCGTCCTTCACCGACTTCAGGCCGGCAAAGGCGACCTCGTGGCCGAGCGGGCGGGGGAAGAGCCTCAGCACCGCGCCGGTAATGACGCCGAGCGTGCCCTCCGCGCCGATGAAGAGGTCGCGCAGGTCGTAGCCGGTATTGTCCTTCTTCAGCCGGCGAAGGCCGTTCCAGACTTCGCCGGTCGGCAGCACGACCTCCAGGCCGAGGCAGAGGTGACGCATGTTGCCATAGGCGAGCACGGCGGTGCCGCCGGCATTGGTGGAGAGATTGCCGCCGATCTGGCAGGAACCCTCCGAGCCGAGCGACAGCGGGAAGAGCCGGTCGACGGCCTCGGCCGCCTTGTGAATCTCCGCCAGCACGCAGCCGCCGTCCGCGACGATCACGTTGCCGACCGGATCGACGTCGCGGATGCGATTGAGGCGCGAGAGCGAGAGCACCACGTCCGCCGCCCCCTCGCGCGGCACGCTGCCGCCGACATGGCCGGTATTGCCGCCCTGCGGCACGATGGCGGTGCGCGTTTCGGTGGCGAGCGCGAGGATCGCCGAGACTTCCTGCACCGAGCCCGGCCGCAGCACCAGCGGCGATGTGCCGTGATAGAGCCCGCGGCTTTCGACGAGATAGGGGGCGATGTCCCCGTCGTCGGAGAGCGCATAGCTTGGGCCGGTGATGTCCGCGAAGCGGGCGATGAGATCGGGGGAGAGCTTTGCCTGGACCATCTTGTTTCTCTCAGCTTCTCGGGGCGGCGGCGCGCTGCAGGCGGTCGTTGATCGCTTCGCCGAGGCCGGTCGCCGGGATCGGCGAGAAGGCGATGGAGCGCGCGCCCACGGCATCGGCCTTCTTCATGTAGCCGAAGAGGTTGGTGGCGGCTTCGGCAAGGTCGCCGGCGGGACTGAGGTCGAGCACCAGCGCGGCTTCGGCCTCGCCGGGAAGCGCCTTGCCGCCGAAACGGATGAGCACCTCGCCGGGTTTCACGTCGCTCGCGTCGAGCCGCACCGGCGCATCGGGGGCATAGTGCGAGGCGAGCATGCCGGGGGCCACGATCGTCGCGCCGGCCTTGTCGTTGCGCGTGACGGGACGGCCGATGACGCGCTCGATCTCGGCGGCGTCGAGCCCGCCGGGCCGCAGCAGCCGGATCGTCTCGCCCTCGACCTTGAGGATGGTGGATTCGAGGCCGACTTTCGCCGCGCCGCCGTCGAGCACCAGTTCCAGCCGGTCGCCGAAATCGTCGGCGACGTGGCGGGCGGTGGTCGGGCTGATGCGGCCGGAGGTGTTGGCGCTCGGGGCGGCGAGCGGCCGGTCGAAGGCGGCGAGCAGGCGGCTGGCGATGCCGGTCGGCACGCGGATGCCGACGGTGTCGAGCCCGGCGCGGGCCAGCGGATGGATGGGGCTTTCGGGGCGGACGGGCACGACAAGCGTCAGCGGGCCGGGCCAGAAAGCTTCGGCGAGGCGGCGCGACAGCGGGTCGAAGATCGCGTGCCGCTCCGCCATGGCGAGATCCGCCATGTGGCAGATCAGCGGGTTGAAGCGCGGGCGGCCCTTCATTTCATAGATGCGGGTGATCGCCTGCGGATTGGTGGCGTCGGCGGCAAGGCCGTAGACGGTTTCCGTCGGAATGGCGACGGGAACGCCCCGTCCGAGGGTTTCCACGGCGCGCGCCAGCGCCGTCTCCGCATCCGTCCGCGTGTCAACGATATCCGCCATGTCGTCCTTCCGTCGCTTTCGGCTTCCTTTACAGGGCTTTGGCCGGCAATGCCAAGGCCGAAGCGCTTGGCTAAAATTCGAGCGACCGGATTAGAGCGGTCGAAAGAGCCGCCTGTTATGGAAGGCTGAGAATTCCCGCAGGCAGGTTCCCGTTCCATGGCTCAGAAGAAATCCTCGACGACCGATATCACGCTCAGGATCGCAGCGGCGATGAAGCAGATGGGCATCGACGGCCTGCCGCGCAATTACGAGCTGGTCTACGAGGCCTATGCGGGCAGCAATCCGGACCTCGTGCGCGATTTCATCGCGCTCGGCAAGTACAAGACCCAGGCGGCGCTCGACGAGCTCGGCCGCAAGTACCTGCCGCACCAGCACGAGGCGAGCGTTTTGCAGCGCTCGGCGGGCGCCATCAGCAACGAGATGAGCAACTTCATGGACCTGCTCAGCCAGGAAAGGTCCTCGCTCAACGATTATGGCCGCCTGATCGGCGAGGCCTCGCAGGTCATCCGCAATGCCGGCGGCCTTGGCGAAGGCGCGCTCGGCAGTTCGCTCGAAGCCCTGCAGCGGGCGACGGAGCTGCGCGTCAGCCACACGGCGGAAATGGCGGAGAAGGTCGCCGCGCAATCGGCCGTGATGGACGGCATCCAGAAGGAGATGGCGGAATTCGAGGCGATGAAATTCGTCGATCCGCCGACGAAGCTCGGCAACCGCCGCGCCTTCAACAAGGCGCTCGCCCGCGTCTATGCCAATCCGGAGTTGCCCATGCTCTGCGGCGTGGCGATCGCCGAGGTCGATGCCGAGCGCCGCTTCACGTCCGGCCAGATCGAGGCGCTCTCGGACCATCTCGTGACCTTCTACGGCGGGCTCATCCGCCAGGCCTTCCCGGCAAGCGACCTTGCCGTGCGCTTCGACGGCCTGCGCTTCGGCTTCCTCTTCCAGACGGCGGACGAGGGCGAGGCGACGCGGCTCGTCGATCTCCTGCGCGCGGCCTTCCAGACCGTGGCGCTGCGCGATCCGCGCACCGGGCGCAATCTCGGCAACCTCACGCTGTCGACGGGGCTTTGCATGTCGGACCGGGCGGAAAGCGCGCTCGACCTGACATCCGCCTGCGAGCGGGCGCTTGCCGAGGCGAAGGCGGCGGGCGGCGACCAGACGGTCGTCTACGGCCGCGGCGACGAGGTGCCGGCCGGCAAGGAATGGATGCTCTACCGGGCGTCGTGAATGGACTACAGCGTCTGGATGACCTTGCGCAGCGCCTCGTCGCGCGCGCCGAGCATCAGCACGTTCTTCATCGCCAGCTTCGGATCGTCCGTGCGGAAGATCACGCCGTTGCCGCGCACCGTGCGGTCGATCGTGAGGCGGCCTTCCTCCTCGGTCGGGGCGATGGCGACGGCGAAATACATGCGGCCGGGCTTGCGTGATATGCCGGCGAAGAACTGGTCCTCGTCGCCGATCTCGGCCAGGAAATTGGCCATGTAGAAGGCCCATTGCACATTTTCGAATTCCGCGAAGCGGCTGTTGGCGACGGTGATGTGGCAATAGCCGAGATGCGGCGTCCCGGCCAGCGTGCGATGGAAGACCAGCTTGGGAAAGCGGATCGACCGGTGGAAGCCGTTGATGCGCTCATGGGTGATGTCGCCGGCGCGCTCCAGCTTGCGGCCGGTGCGCTCGGCCACTTCCTGGTAGCTGAGATAGCGCTTCTCGCTCGGGCTCCAGGCGATGCTCCGGTCGATGCGGCCGGTGCGCAGGAACTCCGTGTGCACGGCGGATCGGGGCGGATTGGCCCGCTTGAAGGCGACGGCGTCGTAGTACCGGAATTTCGTCTGCTGCACGCCTCGGGCACTCCATCCACGCGTCCTGTCCGGCAAAAGTTTATGGAAACGTCGTTAAGTATTTGTTTCAACCCGCGACGTCGCAAACCCGTAAGGAATATGGTCGCAATATGACAAGGGTTGTCGCTCCGGTGCCGACGGGTCGAAAGAGCGGGAAAAGCCCCCGGATTTGAAGCCTATCCATATGAGATATCAGGTGAAATAGAGGCCGCAAGTATCGATCCCCATGGTTGTGGCCTGTCGTCAAATCAAGAGGCCGTGTCGTTTTCCGGCATGCCGTTCGGGCATAGTTGCGCTTAGATAGGTCTACTCAAGGCGTCACCCTCGGCAGAGGGCGCGAAAATTGGGAAGCCGGTTGAATTCCGGCGCTGCCCCCGCAACGGTGTTGGAGGCGTGGAGAGGCCGACGGAGGAGGAACCCGGAAGGCGCCGCGACAGTCCCGAAAGGACGCTCCTCAGCCCGGAAACCAGCCTGGAGGAACGATCGTGACGGCTGCGGCGGGCGGCCGGGAAGCGTGCAGTTCCGGGCCTGGCGCCCGGGGGCCGTCTCCTTCCGTACGCCTCGGCGAATTTGGATATCTGAGGATCCCGGCATGGACATTCGCAGCGACGTGCTCCGCAAGCTCAAGAACCGGCGCGAAGGCTACAGCCTCGAGCAGGCCTTCTACACCGACCCCGACTACTACAAGCTCGACCTGGAGACGATCTGGTACCGCGACTGGCTGTTCGTCGGCCACGATTGCGAGATCCCGAAGGCCGGCAACTATTTCACCGTGCAGGTCGGCGATTATCCCGTCGTCATCACCCGCGACCGCGCGGGCACCGTGCGCGCGCTGCACAATGCCTGCCGCCATCGCGGCTCGCGCGTCTGCTCGCAGCACAGGGGCAGCGCCGCCAAGCTCGTCTGTCCCTATCACCAGTGGACCTACGAACTCGACGGTTCGCTGCTCTTCGCCCGCCACATGGACGAGAATTTCGACAAGAGCGAGCATGGCCTGAAGCCGGTCCATTGCCAGACGGTCGGCGGCTACATCTTCATCTGTCTCGCCGAGGAAGCGCCGGACTTCGCGCCCTTCGTCTCGCTCGTCGAGCCCTATATCGCCCGCCACCGTCTCGGCGAGACGAAGATCGCCTTCGAAAGCACCATCGTCGAGAAGGGCAACTGGAAGCTCGTCTGGGAGAACAACCGCGAGTGCTACCACTGCGCGGCCAACCACCCCGAGCTCTGCCGCACCTATCCGGAAGCGCCGAGCGCGACCGGCGTGCAGGGCGCGCAGGACGATCCGGAAATCTCCGGCCATTGGGCCAAGTGCGAGGCCGCCGGCCTGCCGAGCCAGTTCCGCATGTCGCCGACCGGCCAGTTCCGCGCCGCGCGCATGCCGCTCATCCAGGACGCCGAGAGCTACACCATGTCCGGCGCCCGCGCCGTGCAGCGCCCGCTCTCCAGCGACGTTCTGGAAAGCCACATCGGCGCACTGCTGCTCTTCCACTATCCCACGACGTGGAACCACGTTCTGGCCGACCATGCCATCACCTTCCGCGTGCTGCCGCTCGGTCCCGAACTGACCCAGGTCACGACCAAGTGGCTGGTCAACAAGGATGCGGTGGAAGGCGTCGACTACCGTCTCGACGAGCTCACCCATGTCTGGACGGAGACCAACGACCAGGACCGCCGGATCGTCGAGGAAAACGCCTTCGGCATCCGCTCCCCGGCCTACGAGCCCGGCCCGTACTCGCCCGTCGACGAAGGCGGCGTCATGCAGTTCGTCGAATGGTATTCGAACTTCATGGTCGACCGGCTCGACGGCTCGAAGCAGACGCTCTCGCGGGTAGCATGACATGAGTGCCAGCCACTTCCGCCACTTCGACGAACTCCATCCGTGGAACGACCGGCAGAACCTGCTGGAATGCATCGCAGCCACGGTGGAGACGGCGGACGTGATGACATTCACCTTCCGCTCCGATCGCGACAACTGGTTCCGGTATTTGCCGGGCCAGTTCGTCACGCTCGAACTGCCGGTCTCGGAAGACGAGCCGGTGATGCGGACCTATACGCTGTCCTCGACGCCCTCCCGCCCCTATGCCGTCTCCGTGACGGTGAAGGCGCAGAAGAACTCGATCGGCACGCGCTGGATGTTCGACAATCTGCGCCCCGGCGTGAAGCTGAAGGCCTTCGGGCCGCTCGGCGACTTCTCCTTCGTGCGCCATCCGGGCGAGAAATACCTCTTCATCTCCGCCGGCTCCGGCATCACGCCGATGATGTCGATGACGCGCTGGATGGCCGATTGCGCGCCGCAGTCCGACGTCGCCTTCGTCACCTGCGCCCGCAAGCCGGAGGATCTCCTGTTCAAGGGGGAACTCGAATATATCGCCGCGCACATGCCGCAGCTCTCGCTCGGCTTCGTCGTCGAGGGGCATAACCCGCGCGACGGCTGGCACGGGCTGCGCGGCCGCATCGATGCGGCGCGGCTGACGCTGATGGCGCCCGATTTCCGCGAACGCACCATCTTCTGCTGCGGGCCGGAGCCCTTCATGCGCGGCGTTCGCGACATGCTGAAGGTCTGCGGCTTCGACATGGAGCGCTACCACGAGGAGAGCTTCCAGCCGGCCGCCGCGCCCGCCCCGGAAGAGATCGCCATCCGCGCCGGCGCCGGCGAGGCGGAGGTGGATGCCGACGCGGTCGCCACCATCACCTTCACCATGGCCGGCAAGGAAGCCAAATGCCCGCCCGGCCAGACCATCCTGCAGACGGCCCGCGCGGCGGGCGTGCGCATCGGCGCGGCCTGCGAGGGCGGCCTGTGCGGCACCTGCCGCGTCATGAAGGTCTCTGGCGAAGTCGACATGCGCCACAATGGCGGCATTCTCGATGACGAGATCGAGGAAGGCTACATCCTCGCCTGCTGCTCGCGGCCCATCGGGGATGTCTCCATCGAGGCGTAAGTCCCCCTCTGCCTGCCGGCATCTCCCCCACAAGGGGGGAGAAAGAGGAGGCTTGCCCACCATTCCAAATCGACCGCAGAGGGCGCGGCACATTAAGTTCCTCCCCCTTGTGGGGAGGGATTTAGGGAGGGGCCTTCCCGTGTAACGCCCCTGCTTCGCGGGGCCACCCCCTCTGCCTGCCGGCATCTCCCCCACAAGGGGGGAGAGAGCAGGAGGCCTGCTCACCGTTCAAAATGAAATGCCAACGGAGCGGCACGGTAAGTCCCTCCCCCTTGTGGGGAGGGATTTAGGGAGGGGTCTTGCCCCTCAGTCCGCCTTCGCCCGGCGGGCCGGGAAGAGGATGACGTCGCGGATCGACGGGGCGTTGGTCAGGAGCATGATCAGGCGGTCGACGCCGATGCCGAGGCCGCCGGCGGGCGGCATGCCCTGGTCGATGGCGTCGAGGAACTCGTCATCGAGCTGCTTGGCCTTCTCGCCGCGGGCATGGGCCTGCTCGAGCTGCTCGACCATGCGGGCGCGCTGCTCTTCCGGGTCGTTCAGCTCGGAGAAGGCATTGCCGAGTTCCCAGGTGTTGCAATAGGTCTCGAAACGCTCGACGAGGCGCGGCTCGCCCGGCACTTCCTTGGCGAAGGGCGAGATGTCCTTCGGGAAATGCGTGACGTGGCTCGGCTGGATCAGCGTCGGCTCGACCTTCTCCTCGAAGATGAAGGCAAGGCATTCGCCCCAGGTCCAGTCCTTCTCGATCTCGAAGCCGGCGGTCCTGGCGGCGGCGCGGGCTTCCTCGTCCGTCTTGATGGCGAGGAAGTCGATGCCGGTCGCTTCCTTGACGGCATCGGGCATCGGCACGCGCTTGAACGGGCCCTTGAAGGAGATTTCCTTGTCGCCATAGGCGAATTCGGTCGAGCCGTGGATCTTCACCGCAAGCTCGGCGAACAGGCGTTCCACGAGGTCCATGATGTCCTCGTAGTCGGCATAGGCCCAGTAGCACTCCATCATCGTGAATTCGGGATTGTGCCTTGTCGACACGCCCTCGTTACGGAAGTTGCGGTTGATCTCGAACACCTTGTCGGTGAGGCCGGAGACCAGCGTGCGCTTGAGGAACAGTTCCGGCGCGATGCGCAGGAACATGTCCAGCTTCAGCGTGTTGTGGTGCGTCTTGAAGGGCTCGGCCGTCGCGCCGCCATAGACCGAATGCAGCATGGGCGTCTCGACTTCCATGAAGCCGTCGTTCTCCATGAAGCGGCGGATGCCGGAAACGATCTTCGAGCGCTGCTGGAAGCGGAGCTTGGACTCCTCGTTGCTCATGATATCGAGGTGGCGCTTGCGATAGCGGATCTCGATGTCGGCAATGCCATTCCACTTCTCCGGCATGGGAAGAAGCGACTTCGTCAGCATGACGATCTCATGGGCATTGATCGTCAGCTCGCCGCGCTTGGTGCGGCGCACCGCGCCGGTCACGCCGATAATGTCGCCGAGGTCGATCATCGGCAGCAGGTTGCGGGCCTCCTCCGGCGTCGTGTCCTTGTGGCTGAAGATCTGGATCTTGCCCGAGGCGTCATGGATATCCATGAACATGCCGGAATTGCGCGAGGAATAGACGCGGCCGGCGACGGTCACGATGTCGCCGCTCTCCGTGTCGAGCTCCAGTCCCTCGTACTTTTCCGCAAGCTCCGCATTGGTCATCGTGCGGTGGAAATGCGCCGGATAGACGTCGCCGATCGTTTCGCGCAGCTGGGCGAGCTTCTGGCGGCGGACTTCCGTCGGATCGGAGGAGAGGGCGGTTTCTGTCTTGTCGTTCATTCTTGTTCGTTCCTTACTTTCCGCTGCCGACCATGGAGGCCACGACCTGCGCGGCGACCTTCAGGCGCTGGCGCACGACGGAGCGGCCGAGGATGGCCATCGAGTCGAAGAGCGGCAGCGAGCGCGACGAGCCGGAGACGGCGACGAAGAGCGGAGCCACCACGACCTTGAGCTTCTTGCCGAGCCGGTCGGCGCTGGCGCGCAGTTCCGCCTCGATGCTCTCGACAGTCCATTCCGGCATCTTTTCGAGGTCCGGCTGCACCTGGTTCAGCACTTCCAGAATCTCTTCCGGCGTCGACTTCACCTTGGCGAAGGCTTCCGGCGTCAGGCCGAGGTCCGACTTCAAGAGGAAGCCGGCAAGGTCCGGCAGCTCGCCGAGCTTGGAGATGCGCGACTGCGACAGCTTGAGGCCGTCGCGGATGCGGTTGTTCTCCATCGCCCATTCCAGCACGCGCTGCATGAAGTCTTCTTCGGTGAGCTGCTCGCGCAGCCAGCGGCCGTTCAGCCAGTCGAGCTTCTGGATGTCGAAGATCGCGCCGGCCTTGGAAAGGTTCTCCGGATCGAACTTCTCGGCGAGCTGATCCATGGTCAGCAGCTCTTCGCCTTCGGATATCTGGATGAAGAACAGGCCGAGGAAGTTCATCAGCGCTTCCGGCAGGTAGCCGAGCGCCGAATAGTAGGAGATCGAGGTCGGGTTCTTGCGTTTCGAGAGTTTCGATTTGTCGTGATTACGCATCAGCGACAGGTGCATGAAGACCGGCGGCTCGAGGCCGAGATATTGATAGATGAGGATGTGCTTGGGCACCGAGGCGAGCCATTCTTCGCCGCGCGCCACATGGGTGATCTTCATCAGGTGGTCGTCGACCACGTTCGCCATGTGGTAGGTCGGCATGCCGTCGGCCTTCAGCAAAACCTGCATGTCGACCGCATCCCACGGAATCTCCACCGGGCCGTAGACGCCGTCGACGAACCTGCATGAGCCCTCGGTCGGGATCTTCATGCGCACGACATGCGGCTCGCCGGCGTCGACGCGCTTCGTCACTTCCTCGGCGGAAAGGTGGAGGCACAGGCCGTCGTATTTCGGCGGCTTGCCGGCGGCGCGCTGCGCCTCGCGCATCTGCTCCAGCCGCTCGGGCGTGCAGAAACACTTGAAGCCGTGGCCGTTGGCGACGATCTTGTCGACATAGGGACGGTAGATGTCCTTGCGGTCGGACTGGCGGTAGGGACCGTAGGGGCCGCCGATATCGGGGCCTTCCGACCATTCCAGGCCACACCATTTCAGCGCGTCCAGCACCTTCTGCTCGAATTCCGGCGTCGAACGCGTGGCGTCCGTGTCCTCGATGCGCAGGATGAAGGTGCCGTTGTTCTTCTTGGCGAAGAGGTAGTTGAACAGCGCAATATAGGCGGTGCCGACATGCGGCTCGCCGGTCGGGGAGGGTGCGATGCGGACGCGAACGCCGGAAGTGCTCATGGGTTGGGCCTGTCTTGACATTTCAGGAGGGGAGAGCCCGGTTTTTCGCCGTTTCGAATGGCGGCAAAAGGCAATCCATTGGGCTGGGTGAGACCATATTCAGCCCGGCGCGTCAAGAAAAACTCGGGCCCGGCTACTGCACCGGCCAGACGTAGAGCAGTGTCGGTACGCTGACGATGACGATGAGGACGGAGAGCGGCAGGCCGACGCGCGGATAGTCGGCGAACTTGTAGCCGCCCGGGCCCATGACCAGCGTGTTGCACTGGTGGCCGACGGGGGTCAGGAAGTCGCAGCCCGCGCCGATCGCCACGGCCATCAGGAAGGCCTCGGGCCTGTAGTGCAGGGCGCCCGCGAAGCTCGCCGCGATCGGCGCCATCACCAGCACCGTCGCGGCATTGTTGAGGAACGGCGTCACCGCCATCGCGGTCAGCAGGATGAGAGTGAGCGCGCCGAAGGGCGGCAGGTGCACGGCGATATCGCCGAGCCAGCCAGCGATGAGTTCGCTGGCGCCCGTCGTGCGCAGGCTGTCGGAAACGGGGATGAGCGCGGCCAGCATGACGAGGATAGGCCCGTCCAGCGCCGCATAGGCCTCGCGCAGCGGCACGGCGCGGAACAGCACCATGGCGACGGCGGCGGCGAAGAAGCCGGTGGCGACCGGCACGAGGCCGAGCGCGGTGGAGGCCATGGCGGCGATCAGCACCAGAACGGGGATGATCGCCTTGCGCGGCGCGCCGAGCAGGATTTCGCGCTGGGCGAGGGGGAGCAGGCCGAGTTCGGGCAGCAGCGTCGGCAGCGCCCGGTTGTTGCCCTGCACCACGATCACGTCGCCGGGGCGAAGGCGCACCTCGGAGAGCTTTTCGCGCAGGCGCTGGCCCTGCCGGCTGACGGCGAGCAGGTTGATGCCATAGGAATGGAACAGCGCGATGGAGCGCGCGGAAATGTCGATGAGGCGGGACTCGTTGCCGACGACGACTTCGATGGCGCTGATCTCGCCGGCCTCGCCGCGCCCGGCACGGATCGGCTGGCCGGAGAGCGTCAGGCCGGCGGTGGAGACGACCTTGTCGAGGGCGCTCGCAGTGCCTTCCATGAGGATCGTGTCGTTTGCCATGAGGCGCACGTCCGGCAGGGGCGTCAGATGCACATGGCCGCGGATGATCGAGGTCGCGATGACGTCGCCGTCGCCGTTGCGCAGCACCTCGTTGAGCGACTTGCCGATGGCGGGCGAGCCTTCCACCACCGTCGCGTCGGAGGAATAGGCGGCCGCTTCCAGCGATTCCTCGATGCTGGCGTTCTTGTTGGTGCGCTCGGGCACGATGCGGTTGAAGAACAGCATGAAGAGGATGCCGCAGACCGTCAGCGTCGCGCCGACCGGCGTGAAGTCGAACATGGTGAAGCTCTCGCCGCCGATCTCCTGGCGAAGGCGCGAGACGACGATGTTGGGCGAGGTGCCGATCTGCGTCATCAGGCCGCCGAGGAGGGCGGCGAAGGCCATCGGCATCAGGAACTTCGAGGCGGGCGTGCCGGATTTGCGGGCGAACTGGAAGGCGAGCGGCATCATGATGGCGAGCGCGCCGATATTCTTGATGAAGGCCGAGAGCACCGCGACGGAGACCAGCAGCAGGGCGAGCTGGCTGCGCTTGGAGGTGAGGTTCGGGAAGAAGCGCTTCACCGCGAGATTGACGATGCCGGAGCGGGCGACCGCCGCGCTCACCATCAGCGCGCTGCCGACGATGATGACGATATCGTCGGAAAAGCCGGAAAACGCCTTGTCGAAGGGCACGATGCCGACGGCGAGCGCCAGCAGCAGCGAACAGCAGGCGACGAGATCGTAGCGGAACCTTCCCCATATGAACGCCGCCATCATGAGCCCGATGACGACGAAGGCGGAGGTCTGCTCAAGGGTCATATGTCAGTCCGTGCGGCGGGGTGAGGCGCGGCATGAATTCCCTTGAGGCCCTGCCGGTTCCGCTACGATCAGCGCAACCGTCCAAAACTTTCGCGGAACAATCCACCCGTCCGAAGATTTGCCAAGAGAAGGCGGGCCGTGTCAACCGGACACGACGGAGATGGAGAACACGGGGATTTTTCCGGTTTCTCCCCGTGGCCGACGAAACGGCAGGCGAGCTCCCAACCCGTCCGGCCCGTCTTCGACGGTTCCCAAAACAAAACCGGCGGGGTGAAGGCCCCGCCGGTTCCTGTTTCAATGGCTCGCGCCCCTGCTCTTCTGCCGGGCATTGCGCGAGAGCATGTTCAGCAATTCGACGAGTGCCGAGAAGGCCATGGCGGCGTAGATGTAGCCCTTGGGCACATGGAAGCCCATGCCTTCGGCGATCAGCGTCGTGCCGATCATCAGCAGGAAGGCCAGCGCCAGCATGACGATGGTCGGGTTCTTCTCGATGAAGTTGGCGAGCGGCGTCGCGGCCAGCAGCATGACGGCGACGGCCACGAGCACGGCGACCACCATGATGGGCAGATGCGGCGTCATGCCGACGGCGGTGATGATGCTGTCGATCGAGAAGACGAGGTCGAGCAGCAGGATCTGGCCGATGGCAGCGGCGAACGACGTGGTGACCGCGCCGCCGACCATGTCCTCCTTGTGGTCGACCGGGTCGACATTGTGGTGGATCTCCTTCGTCGCCTTCCAGACGAGGAAGAGGCCACCGGCGATCAGGATCATGTCCTTCCACGAGAAGCCGTGATCGAACAGCGTGAAGACCGGCGTCGTCAGCTGGACGATCCAGGCGACGGTGCCGAGCAGCGCGAGACGCATGACGAGCGCAAGGCCGATGCCGATGCGGCGGGCCTGCACGCGATGCTCGGCGGGCAGCTTGTTGGTCAGGATCGAGATGAAGATGAGGTTGTCGATGCCGAGAACCACTTCCATCACGACGAGCGTGACGAGTGCGATCCAGGCGGCCGGGTCTTGCATGAGCGCAAGAATGCTGTCCATCCGGTCTTTCCTCTCCATGAATACGGGTATGGACTTCCGTATTTATGCAGAATCCGGCCGCTGACAAGCGAGCGGGCCGCCGTTCCGGCGAATATCACGATTTCGTCATCTGATGCGCGGGTTGCCGGCGCTTCTCAAGGCTTCGCGCCGTAGGCGGCGAGGAACATGCGGATGGCGGAGGTGACGTTCTTCTCGATCGTCGCCCGCGAGGGCACCTCCTCCATCGCGCCGAAGATGCGCGGCTTGAAGAGGCCGACCGTGGTGAGCTCGATGAACTGCTTGGCGGCATGCGTGGTATCCTCGCATGCGATGATGCCCTCGGCCGCCTGGCGGTCGAGATATTCCTGCAGCACCGAGACGGGATTGATCGGCGTCGCGGAGAAGAAGCGACTACAGAGCATCGGCAGGCGATGGTTGGCGGCGATCACCATGCGCATGGCGCGGATCGTCTGGTCCGCCGTCATGTGGGTGGCGAAGAGCACGCCGAAATCGGCCAAAGTCTCGGTGATCGGCTTCTTTCCGTCGAGCACGTGGCGGACCGTCTCGGTGATGCGGTTGCGCTCGCGCTCGATCATGTAGCCGAACAGGTCTTCCTTGTTCTCGAAATAAACGTAGATCGTGCCCTTGGAGACGCCGGCGGCGCGCGTGATGTCGTTCATGCTGGCCGCTTCGAAGCCCTGCTCCATGAACACGCGCTTGGCCCCGTCGAGGATCTGCTCGCGCTTGGCGGGGTCCTCGCCCGCCACGCGGCGACCTGCATGGGGGGCAGCCATCTTGTCTTCCGTCGTATGCATCTCCGTTCCTGTGCGCAAAGCCTGATGTGAAGTATTTCGAACCACCCGGTTCGATTTCACTTGATATGCGGGAAAAAGAGGACTATGTCAAATCGAACCGAACGGTTCAGTTCAGTTAATTTGTAAATTTCACCCCGAGAATGGTGGCATGCGCATGTCGACTTCCCATGGCGCCGGCACGGCGAAGGTTCGCCCGGTCAACGACGATTTTGAAGCCGAGACCGCGGAGGCCCGGCCGGTGACGACGGCGGAGGCCGCGGCGCCCGAGGCCGTGGCTGCGCAGCCCGAGAAGAAGAAGGGCGGCCGCCGCATGATGCTGCCGATCCTCGGCCTTGCGCTGCTCGCCGCCGCCGGCTGGTACGGCTACCAGTGGTGGACGCATGGCCGCTTCATGATCTCGACCGACGACGCCTATATCGAGGGCGATATCGCCTCGATCTCGCCGAAGGTCTCCGGCTATGTGGCCGCGGTCAATGTCGTCGCCAACCAGACGGTCAAGGCCGGTGAGCCGCTCGTCACGCTCGACGACGGCGACTATCGTCTTGCCAAGGAGCAGGCCGAGGCGCAAATCGCCACCCAGAAGCTGGCGCTCGACCGCATCGATGCGCAGATCGACGGCGCGAAGGCGAGCCTTGCCCAGGCGGAAGCCCAGAAGACCGCCTACCAGGCCGCGCTCAACGGCGCGGAAGTCGCCGAAAAGCGCGCCAAGGAACTGAATGCCAAGGCCGTCGGCACCACCGCCTCGCTCGACAGCGCCACGGTGGCACTCGACCAGGCCAAGGCGAACCTCGTCGGCGCGGATGCCAATATCGTGTCCGCAAAGGCGAATATCGCTGTCCTCCAGGCCCAGCGCGCCGAGTCCGAGAGCGGCATCCGCACGCTCGAGCTTGCCCGCGACAAGGCCGCGCGCGACCTCGGCTTCACCGTGCTGAAGGCGCCCTACGACGGCGTCGTCGGCAATGTCTCCGTGCAGGTCGGCGACCTCGTCTCGGCCGGCCAGCGCCTTGCCGCGCTGGTTCCGGTGACGGACCTCTATGTCGAGGCGAACTTCAAGGAAACGCAGATCGCCCATCTCGTGCCCGGCTCGAAGGTGCACCTGCATGTCGATGCCTATGAGGACGACGACATCCTCGGCACCGTGTCCTCGATCGCACCGGCTTCCGGCTCGGTCTTCTCGCTGCTGCCGGCGGAGAACGCGACGGGCAACTTCACCAAGGTCACGCAGCGCGTGCCGGTCCGCATCGCCCTTCCGAAGGAAGCGCTGGACAGCGGCAAGCTTCGTGCGGGCCTGAGCGTGGTCGTCGATGTCGACAGCCGCACGGCCCCCGCGGGCTCGGCGGTCGCCGCGACGGCCGAGTAATTTTCGGATCCAACGTTTACCGCATCTAGCGGCCGGGTGACGACACCCGGCCGCTAGATGCTCCAGCAAGGGAGCGCGGGCCATGGCCGCGACCGCTCAACCGACTGCCGGCGCATTTGCGGGCGCGCCCGCCCATGCCGACAAGGTTCCCGTCCGCCGCGTCATCGCGTTCTTCGCGATGGTCTTCGGCATGTTCATGTCGATCCTCGACATCCAGATCGTCTCGGCCTCGCTTTCGGAGATCCAGGCGGGCCTCGGCGCGGGCGCGGACGAGATCGCCTGGGTGCAGACCTCCTACCTGATCGCCGAAGTCATCATGATCCCGCTGTCGGGCACGCTGGCGCGCATCGTCTCGACGCGCGTGCTGTTCAGCTTCTCGGCTGCCGGCTTCACGATCGCCAGCGCCCTTGCGGCGACGGCGACGAACATCGACCAGATGATCGTCTATCGCGCCATCCAGGGCTTCATCGGCGGCGGCATGATCCCGTCGGTCTTCGCGGCCGCCTTCACGATCTTCCCGCCCTCCAAGCGCTCCGTCGTCTCGCCGATGATCGGCCTCGTCGCGACGCTCGCCCCCACCATCGGCCCGACGGTGGGCGGCTATCTCAGCCATGCCTTCTCCTGGCACTGGCTGTTCCTCGTCAACATCATTCCCGGTATCATCGTCACGGTCCTGACCTTCAACCTGATCGATTTCGACAAGCCGGAATTCGGCCTGATGAAGCGCTTCGATTGGTGGGGGCTCATCTCCATGGCGGTGTTCCTCGGCTCGCTCGAATACGTGCTGGAAGAGGGCAACAACAAGGACTGGTTCAGCGACGAGCATATCGTGCTCGGCTCTGTTGCCGTCGCCATCGGCGCCATCGTCTTCTTCTGGCGGGCCTTCAAGGTGCCGTTCCCGGTGGTGGATCTGCGCGCCTTCGCCAACCGCAACTTCGCCTTCGGCTCGGTCTTCTCTTTCGTCATGGGCATCGGGCTCTATGGCCTCACCTATCTCTATCCGCTCTATCTCGGGCGTATCCGCGGCTACGATTCGCTGATGATCGGCGAGACGATGTTCGTCTCGGGCCTTGCCATGTTCTGCACCGCGCCGATCGCCGGCATGATGTCTTCGCGGCTCGATCCGCGCGTCATGATGATGATGGGCTTCGGCGGTTTCGCGCTCGGCACATGGTCGATGACGCAGCTCACCGCCGACTGGGATTTCTACGAGCTGCTGGTGCCGCAGATCCTGCGCGGCGTCTCGCTGATGATCTGCATGGTGCCGATCAACAACGTGGCGCTCGGCACGCTGCCGCCCGACCGCATCCGCAACGCCTCCGGCCTCTTCAACCTGACGCGAAACCTCGGCGGGGCGGTGGGGCTTGCGGTCATCAACACCATCCTCACCCAGCGCTCGCAGGAACATTACCTGCGCCTGTCCGAGCATGTGCAGTGGGGCAATCCGGTCGCCGTCGAGCAATTGCGCAACATGGCCTCGAACTTCTCCGCCCATGGCCTCGACGGGCCGACCATTGCCATCAAGCAGATGGCCGGCATGGTGCAGCAGCAGGCCTATATCCTGTCCTTCATCGATATCTTCCTGCTTCTGACCGTCCTCTTCGGCTCGCTCGTCGTCTGCGCCTTCGCGATCAGCAAGCCGCAATCGGGCGTCGGGGGCGGCGGCGGGCACTGAGCCCGCCCGAAACCCTCTTGCCGGGACATCGGTCCGTCCGCCAGAATGGCGGCGTGATCGATGCCCGGAGGCCCGCATGCCGTTCAATCCCACCCGCCGCCATCTCCTGACTGCTGCCGGTGGCCTCGGCCTTTCCTTCGTCCTTCCGAAACTTGCAGCGACGGCGCAGCGCCCCGCGACGGACGCCACCTTCCTCTTTTCCTGCGATGTCCATGCCTGCCTCGTTTCGGCCGACGGCCTCAGCCCGGATTGCGCGGCCGAGGGCAAGACGGATGCCGCGCTGCTGCGGCATGTCGCGGCGGTCAATGCGGTCGGCGGCCTCGTCTGGCCGGCGGTCATCGACGGCAAGCCCTCCGGCCTTGCGAGCGCCGGCGCGCCCATCGCCGCGCCCCTCGGCCTCGTGCTCGGCGGCGACATGACGGATGATGGCGGCGGGCAGGTGAAGGTGCCGGGCGAGGGGTGGCAGCTCCAGCAATTCACCAGCCGCTACCAGCAGGGCACCGGGCCGGATCGGGTGCACTACCCGGTCTATAACGGCCTCGGCAATCACGATCTCGACCAGGATGGCGTCGCCCCGCATATCGACTGGTATCGCCGCGAACTGCGCGACTATGTCGAGCTCAACCATCGCTCCACGGTCTTCTACAAGGCGCCGGTGCCGGTGACGAACTACGATCTCGATTCGGACAACTATTCCTGGGACTGGGGCGGCCTGCACCTCATCCAGCTCCAACGCTTCGGCGGAGACGATACGAAGGGGGCGATCAGCGGCCTGCCCTGGCTGCAGCAGGACCTTGCCGCCTATGCCGCAGACGGCCGGCCCGTCGTGCTCTTCCAGCACTACGGCTGGGACCATTTCTCCACCGAGCACTGGGACCCGGCGGCGAAGACCTTCGATCCAACCGGCGCCGGTCCCGCGCACTGGTGGAGCGACGAGGAGCGGGCCGCCCTCCTTGCCGCCCTCAAGGGCTATAATGTCGCCGGCATCTTCCATGGCCACGAGCATCCGACGCCGATGATCTACAACCGCGAGGGCTACGATATCTTCAAGCCCATCGCCGCCTTCCTGGGCGGCCTTGCGCTGGTGCGCGTCACCGACACCTTCATGGACGTCGCCCTCGCGAAGGCCGGCGAGAACCCCGCCGATCTCCTCTTCACCCACGCCTTCAGCAAGCGTCTCTAGGCCCGGCAAAACCGGCCTCTGGACCTTGCCTGAAAATTTCTGATTTACGTACATCAAAAATTCCTCTAAGGCTCTCGCCACGGAGGAGAGATGAGACCCACGGTTCACGATATCGCCGACAAGGCGGGCGTCAGCCTCGCCACGGTCGACCGCGTCCTGAACGACCGGCCGGGCGTGCGCAGCGTCACGCGCGCAAGGGTCGAGGCGGCGATTGCTGCGCTCGGCTATGTGCGCGACGTCGCGGCGGCGAACCTTGCCAAGAGCCGCGTCTATCCGCTCGTCTTCATCCTGCCGGAAGGCGACAATCCCTTCATGCGCGGGCTGGAGGCGGAGGTCCGCCATGCCGGTCTGCATTCCGCGGCCGAGCGCACCCGCCTTTCCGTGGCGACGGTGCCGGCCTTCGACGCGGCGGCGCTGGCGAAGGCCATCGATGCCGCCATCGCCGAAGACGTCTCCGGCATTGCCGCCGTCGCCGTGGATGCGCCGGAAGTTTCCGCCGCCATCGCCCGCGCGCATGAGGCCGACATTCCCGTCGCCACCCTCGTTTCCGATCTTGCCGGCTCGGGCCGCGATCATTTCGTCGGCGTCGACAACATCGCCGCCGGCCGCACCGCCGGCAGCCTGATGGGCCGCTTCCTCGGCGGCCGGCCCGGCCCGGTCGCGGTGCTCGCCGGCTCCATGCGCGTGCGCGACCATGGCGAGCGTCTCGAGGGCTTTCTCGCCGCCATGTCGGCCATGCCGGAGGCTCGCGCCATCCTGCCGGTGCTGGAAGGGCAGGACGATCCGGAGCTTTCCTTCTCGCTGATCGCCGATTGCCTCGCCAATGTGCCGGACCTTGCCGGCATCTACAGCCTCGGCGCCGGTAATCGCGGCCTGCTTGCAGCGCTCGCGGAGCGTGGCAGGAGCGATCTCTGCGTGATCGTGCACGAGTTGACGGGCGAAACCCGCGCGGCGCTGGAAAGCGGCGTCGTCGATGCCGTGCTCAACCAGGATGCCGGCCATGAGGTGCGCAGCGCCATCCGCGTGCTGCGCGCCAAGGCGGATGGCCTGCCGGTAAATGCCGCGCAGGAGCGCATCCGCCTCGACATCTTCATCAAGGACAACCTCCCGGCCGGCCCGGACGAGGAAAACTAGGAGACAGCCATGTATCTCGGGATCGACCTCGGCACGTCGGGCGTGAAAGCCATGCTGATCGATGGGGACCAGCGGGTCGTCGGCTCGGCCTCCGGCAAGGATGTCGAGACCGCGCGCCTGCACGCCGGCTGGTCGGAACAGGACCCGGCCGACTGGATCCGAGCGACGGAGGAGGCGATCGCCAGCCTTCGCGCCGCCCATCCCGCCGAGTTCTCCGCCGTGCGCGGCATCGGCCTTTCCGGCCACATGCACGGCGCGACGCTGATCGATGCGGATGACAAGGTGCTGCGCCCCTGCATCATGTGGAACGACACGCGCAGCCACAAGGAAGCCGCCGCGCTCGACGCCGATCCGCGCTTCCGAAAGATTACCGGCAACATCGTCTTCCCCGGCTTCACCGCGCCGAAGCTCGCCTGGGTGAAGAACAACGAGCCCGACACCTTCGCGAAAGTCCGCTGGGTGCTGCTGCCCAAGGATTATCTCCGCCTCTGGCTGACGGGTGAGCACCTCTCCGAAATGTCCGATTCCGCCGGCACCTCCTGGCTCGATACCGGCGCGCGCAAATGGTCCGCCGAACTGCTGGCCGCCACCGACCTCGAAGAGCGCCAGATGCCGGGCCTCGTGGAAGGCACCGAGCCGGCCGGCACGTTGCGGCCGGAGCTTTCGTCGAAATGGGGCCTCGGCGAAGGCGTCGTCGTCGCCGGTGGGGCGGGGGACAACGCGGCCTCGGCCTGCGGCATGGGCACGGTACGCGAGGGCACGGCCTTCGTTTCGCTCGGCACGTCCGGCGTGCTCTTCGCGGCCAATGCCAGCTACCTGCCGAACCCGGAAAGCGCCGTGCATGCCTTCTGCCACGCGCTGCCCAATACCTGGCACCAGATGGGCGTCATCCTTTCGGCGACCGATGCGCTCAACTGGCATTCCCGCGTCACCGGCGCTTCCGCCGCCGATCTCACGAAGGAACTCGGCGAGGCGCTGCAGGCGCCGTCCAGCGTCACCTTCCTGCCCTATCTCTCGGGCGAGCGCACGCCGCACAACGATGCCGCCATCCGTGGCGCCTTCCTCGGTCTCGGCCATGAGAGTGGGCGTCCGGTACTGACGCAGGCGGTGCTGGAGGGCGTGTCCTTCGCGCTCCGCGACAATCTCGAAGCGCTGAAATCTGCCGGCACGCGCCTGTCGCGCGTCACCGCCATCGGTGGCGGCTCGCGCTCGCGCTACTGGCTGAAGTCCATCGCGACGGCCCTCGACCTCCCCGTCGACCTGCCGGCCGATGGCGATTTCGGCGCCGCCTTCGGCGCTGCCCGCCTCGGCGTTATCGCCGCGACGGGTGCGAACCCGACGGAGGTGCTGACCGCGCCCGCCACCGCCGAAACCATCGAACCCGAGGCTGCGCTCACCGCTGCCTACGAGGATGCCTACCAGCGCTACCGCCGCCTCTATCCGGCGATCCGCGCCGCCTACTGATCAACGACCATTCAAGAGGAGACACCCATGGCCACCGGCTTCTTCGGCGATATCGCCAAGATCAAGTATGAAGGTCCCGAGAGCACCAACCCGCTCGCCTTCCGCCACTACAATCCCGACGAGATCGTCATGGGCAAGCGCATGGAGGATCACCTGCGCTTCGCCGTCGCCTACTGGCACACCTTCGTCTGGCCGGGCGGCGACCCCTTCGGCGGCCAGACCTTCGAGCGCCCGTGGTTCGAGGATACGATGAAGGCTGCGAAGCTGAAGGCCGATGTCGCCTTCGAATTCTTCCAGCTCCTCGGCGTTCCCTTCTACTGCTTCCACGACGCCGATGTGCGCCCGGAAGGCAAGGACTTCGTCGAGAACACGAAGAACCTCAACGAGATCGTCGACTACTTCGCCGAAAAACAGGCCGCGACCGGCGTCAAGCTGCTCTGGGGCACGGCGAACCTCTTCTCCAACCGCCGCTACATGGGCGGCGCAGCGACCAATCCGGACCCTGACGTTTTCGCCTTCGCCGCGGCGACGGTGAAGACCTGCATCGACGCCACGCAGCGCCTCGGCGGCGACAACTATGTGCTCTGGGGCGGCCGCGAGGGCTACGAGACCCTGCTCAACACCAATCTCGGCCAGGAACTCGACCAGCTCGGCCGCTTCGTCAACATGGTGGTGGAATACAAGCACAAGATCGGCTTCAAGGGCGCGATCCTCATCGAGCCGAAGCCGCAGGAGCCGACCAAGCACCAGTACGACTACGACGTCGCGACAGTCTACGGCTTCCTGAAGAAGTACGGCCTTGAAAACGAGGTGAAGCTCAATATCGAGCAGGGCCATGCGATCCTCGCCGGCCATTCCTTCGAGCACGAGCTGGCGCTCGCCAATGCGCTGGGCATCTTCGGCTCCATCGATATGAACCGCAACGACTACCAGTCCGGCTGGGATACCGACCAGTTCCCCAACAACGTGCCGGAAATGGCGCTCGCCTATTACCAGGTCCTTGCCGGCGGCGGCTTCACGACCGGCGGCACCAATTTCGACGCCAAGCTGCGCCGCCAGTCGATCGACCCGGCGGATCTGCTCATCGGCCATATCGGCGGCATGGATTGCTGCGCGCGTGGCCTGAAGGCAGCGGCGAAGATGGTCGAGGACAAGGCGCTCTCCGGCCCGCTCGCCGAGCGCTATGCCGGCTGGCAGAAGCCGGATGCGCAGAAAATCCTTTCCGGCGGTTCCTCGCTGGAAGCGCTGGAGGCCTATGTGCTTTCCGGCGGAATCAACCCGCAGCCGCGCTCCGGCCGGCAGGAGCTGCTGGAAAACGTGGTCAACCGCTACGTTTGAGTGGCATTCGCTATATCGAGAGGGCGCCGAATGGCGCCCTTTTTCGTTGCAGGCTGAAACGTGCTCCGCAAATACCCTCCGGCCTGCACCCATGCCGGCTGAGAAAGCTACCGCTTCAAAAACCGCCGTGCCGGGGTGGAGACGGAATTGCGCACGATGAGGTCCGGCGTCAGCAGGATTTCGGCTTCCGGCGGTTCGCTCCCCGAAAGCAGCTCCAGCAGAAGCGCCATCGAGCTCTTGCCGATGGCGGTGCGCGGCTGGCGGATCGTGGTGAGGGAAGGCGTCATGAAGGTCGCCTGCGGCACGTCGTCGAAACCGGTCACGGAAAAGTCCGTCGGAATGTCGTAGCCGCGCGCGCCGAGGCCGATCATCACGCCGATGGCCGTCTGGTCGTTCACGCACATGAAGGCGCTCGGCAGCGTGTCGCGCATGAAGAGCTGTTCGAGCGCGAGGCGCCCGCTCTCGATGGTGCCGTCGCCTTCGAGGATGAGGCGGTCGCGCGGCGGCACGCCGGCGGCGTCCAGCCCCTCGTCATAGCCCTGCCGGCGGCGGCTATAGGCAAGGCGCGTGCGCGAATCGCCGATGAAGGCGATCTTGCGGTGGCCCTCGGCGATCAGGAGGTCCACGGCCTTGCGCGCGCCCTCGATATCGTCGACGCCGACATAGGGGATGCCGCCATTGTAGACCGGCTCGAAGACGCCGACGCTGGGCGGCAGGCGCGCGGTCATGCTCTGGTGGCCGAAGGGCAGGATGCCGGTGAAGAGGATCAGCCCCGCCGCCTGGTTGGAATTCAGGAACTTCAGATATTCGAGGCCGCGCTGCGGATCGTTCTGCGTATGGCCGATGAGGATGCCGTAGCCATGCGCCCGCGCCTCGTTTTCCAGGCCCACGAGGATGTTGGAGAAGTTCGGGTCGCCGATATCGGGCGCCACGACGAGGATCATGTTCGACCGGCCGAGGCGAAGGCTGCGCGCCATCGCATTGGTCGTATAGCCGGTGATGGCGATGGCCTGGTTCACCTTCAGCCGCGTCGAGTTCGCCACCTTTTCCGGGGTATGGATCGCCCTTGAAACGGTCGCGATCGAGACCTGCGCGATGCGCGCTACATCCTCGATCGTGGCAGGGCTGGACGTCGACAAACTGGCTCTCACTTAGCGATGGCAGGTCCGGGAAGACGCCCGAAACCGCGTCAAACAAACGAAGTGCGGGGGACACTACACAGACTGGCCCGAGGGTCAAACGGCGCTTGGTGAAAATTCCTGATATCCAATGATGTAAACCTTTACATAGCCAGTGTAAAGGTTTACATCATGCTCAAGCGGTAGGGAGCCGCAGGGAGAAAATCGATGAATCCGGACGCTGCCGACGGGGCTCCCGTCGTTCTCGCTGCACGCCGTATCAGCAAGTCTTTCAATGGCGTACAGGTTCTGTTCAGCGTCAATTTCGAGCTTCGCGCCGGCGAGATTCATGCGCTCATGGGCGAGAACGGCGCCGGCAAGTCGACGCTGGTGAAAATCCTCTCCGGTTTCGAGCAGCCGACCTCCGGCGAGATTCTGCTGGATGGCCAGCCGGTGAAGCTGCCGCCGAACGGGCAGGCCGAAGCGCTCGGCATCGTCATCATCCATCAGGAATTCAACCTCGCCGAACATCTCACCGTCACCGAGAGCCTGTTCCTCGGCCGCGAGGTCACGCGCTTCGGCGTGCTCGACCGCAAGTTCATGCGCGCCGAGACGCGCCGCGTGCTCGACCAGCTCGGCTCCCATGTCGACGAGAATGCGCTGATCAGCTCGCTCTCCATCGCCGACAAGCAGATGGTGGAGATTGCGAAAGCCATCAGCCGCGACGCGCGCATCATCTTCATGGACGAGCCGACCGCCGTTCTCTCCCGCGAGGAGACCAATTACCTCTTCCGCCAGGTGCGCAAGCTGCGCGAAAAGGGCACGTCCTTCGTCTTCGTCTCGCACAAGCTGGACGAGGTGATGGAGCTGACCGACCGCGTCACGGTGCTGCGCGACGGACAATGGGTGAAGACCGCGCCGACGAGCATTCTCGACGGCGAATCCATCGCCCAGCTCATGGTCGGCCGCGAGCTTTCCAGCCTCTATCCCGCCAAGCAGGAGCCGAGCGTCGACGAGGAGGTCACGCTCGCCGTCGAGGGGCTTTCGACGGGCTATGTCAAGGATGCGAGCTTCGAGGTCCGCAAGGGCGAAATCCTCGGCTTTTCCGGCCTGATCGGCTCCGGCCGCTCGGAGCTGATGGAAGCCGTTGCGGGCCTTCGGGCGCGCACGGCCGGCGAGGTCAGGCTGCGCGGCGAGAGCGTGCCGGGCGGCGACGTCCATGCCGCCAACCGCGTGGGCATCGCCTATATGACCAAGGACCGCAAGCACAAGGGCCTGCTCCTCAACTCACGCATGACGGCGAACCTCACGCTGCAATCGCTGGAGAAGCACGGCAGCTACGGTTATCTCAGCCCGAAGAGCGAGGCGACCGCGCTGGAGCGCGCCCGCCGCCGCTTCGATATCCGCGTGCGTGACGGGCGCGTCGTCGCCGGCCGCATGTCGGGCGGCAACCAGCAGAAGCTGCTGCTCGCCAAGGTCATGGAGACCGAGCCCGACGTCATCATCATCGACGAGCCGACGCGTGGCATCGATGTCGGCACCAAGCAGCAGATCTACCATTTCATCTCGGCGCTCGCCCGCGACGGCAAGTCGATCGTCGTCGTCTCCTCGGAGATGCCGGAGATCATCGGCCTGTGCACGCGCGTCGCCGTCATGCGGGAAGGGCGGATCGTCGGCATTCTCGAAGGCGAGGAAATCTCCGAGCAGGAGATCATGCGCTATTCGGCCGGCCTCAAGAAAAAGACCGCGGCCTGATCGCCGCCAGAACAACGCATTACGTCGGGGACGAACATGACGGAAGACGCAGTCGAAACGAAGCCGCGGGGCCGAAGCTGGCGGGATGTGGATCTGAGGGCCGTCGCGCCCTTTGCCGCGCTCGCGCTGCTCCTCATCGTCGGCGCGCTGGTGAACCCCAACTTCATCGGGCTCAACAACCTCGCCAATGTCGCGACGCGCAGCGCCTTCATCGCGATCATCGCGGTCGGCGCGACCTTCGTCATCTCCTCGGGGGACCTCGACCTCTCGGTCGGCTCGATGGTGGCCTTCGTCGCCTCGATCATGATCCTCTTCATGAATTCGGGCGTGATCGCCGATCCCGGCATGATGCTTGCCGCCGCCGTCGTGCTGACGCTGGTCATCGGCGCGGCCTGCGGCCTTGCCAACGGCCTCATCACCACGGTCGGCAAGATCGAGCCCTTCATCGCCACGCTCGGCACTATGGGTATCTATCGCGGCCTCACCACCTGGCTGTCGCAGGGCGGCGCGATCACGCTGCGCGAGCCGGAACTGCAGGCGATGTATCGCCCGGCCTATTTCGGCTACATCCTCGGCGTGCCGGTGCCGATCGTCGTCATCCTCGTCGTCACGGCCATCGCCGCCTTCGTGCTCTATCGCACGCGCTACGGCCGCCATGTCGTGGCGGTCGGCTCGAACAGCGACGTCGCGCGCTATTCCGGCATCCCGGTCAACCGCGTGCGCACCATCGCCTTCGTCATCCAGGGCCTGTGCGTCGCCATCGCCGTGCTGCTCTACGTGCCGCGCCTCGGCTCCACCTCCGCCACCACGGGCATCCTGTGGGAATTGCAGGCCATCACCGCGGTCGTCGTCGGCGGCACGGCGCTGAAGGGCGGGGCGGGCCGTGTCTGGGGCACGATCTGCGGCGCCTTCATTCTCGAGCTGGTCGGCAACATCATGCTGCTCTCCAACTTCATCAGCGAATATCTGATCGGGGCCATCCAGGGCGCGATCATCATCATTGCGATGCTCGTCCAGCGCTCGCTGGTGCGGAAGTCGTAGGACTAGCCGGGTCAACGGGTCGCCCGGTCAGAAAAACAGACCTGCTTTTGGGAGGAAACTCATGCGCAAGAAACTTTTGGGCCTGACGGTCGCCGCCATGGCGCTCATCGCCGGCGCCGTGCACGCAGAAGACAAGAAGGTGACGATCGGCGTGTCGATCCCGGCCGCCGACCATGGCTGGACCTCCGGCGTCGTCTACCATGCCGAGCGTGTCGCCAAGCTCCTGATGGAGCGCAATCCGGGCCTCAACGTCATCGTCAAGACCTCGCCCGATCCGGCAAGCCAGGCGAATGCCGTGCAGGACCTGGAAACGCAGGGCATCGACGCACTCGTCATCCTGCCGACCGACCCGGATCCGCTCGTCAACGCCATCAAGGAAGTCAAGGGCAAGGGCACCTTCGTCGCGCTGGTCGACCGTGCGCCGAGCACCAACGACAATTCCGTGCGTGACCTCTATGTCGCCGGCAACAACTTCGCCCTCGGCCAGACGGCCGGCGAATATATCAAGACCACGACGCCGGATGCCGAAGTCGTCGTCATCCGCGGCATGGCGATCCCGATCGACCAGCAGCGCCAGGACGGCTTCGACAAGGGCATCGAAGGCTCGGGCGTCAAGATCCTCGATCGCCAGTACGGCAACTGGAACCGCGACGACGCCTTCAAGGTCATGCAGGACTACCTGACCAAGTACCAGAAGATCGACGTCGTATGGTGCCAGGACGACGACATGGCCGTCGGCGTCCTCCAGGCCATCGAGCAGGCCGGCCGCACGGACATCCAGTATGTCGTCGCCGGCGCAGGCTCGAAGGACATGATCAAGAAGGTCATGGACGGCGACAAGATGATCCCGGTCGACGTGCTCTATCCGCCGGCAATGGTCGGCACCGCGCTCGAAATGACCGTCGCCAACTTCTACGGCCAGGTCCCGGTCCGCGGCGTCTACACCATCGACGCCACGCTGGTGACGAAGGACAACGCGAAGGACTTCTACTTCCCGGATTCCCCGTTCTGATCTGACGACGAAGCGAGCCGCCCGGGTTTTCGGCCCGGGCGGTTTGTCCATGACCGCGCCACGTTCTCCTTGGTCGTGGTCGGGTCAAGCCGACCACGACGAAGGAGAGATGGTAGGATGTGGCGAACACTGCCGGATATCCGTGCCGCGTCATCCATCGCCTCACATTCCACCGACATCGATAATTCCGCATTGCCCGCCCGGCCAAAGGCCGATAGCTTTCCACGCTCTGCGGTACGTACCGCAAAAATATCATCGACTGGCCGCGACCATGGCCAGCTCCATGGGAGGAAGCCGAAAATGAAGACGATCAAGGGCCCCGGCCTGTTTCTCGCACAGTTCGCCGGCGATGCCGCGCCGTTCAATTCCTGGGACTCGATCACCAAATGGGCGGCCGATATCGGCTACAAGGGCGTGCAGGTCCCGACTTGGGATGCGCGCCTGATCGACCTGAAGAAGGCGGCGGAATCCAAGGCCTATTGCGACGAGTTCGCCGGCAAGGCGCGCGAGAACGGCGTCGAGATCACCGAGCTTTCCACCCATCTGCAGGGCCAGCTCGTCGCCGTGCATCCCGCCTATGACGAGGCCTTCGACGGCTTTGCGGCGCCGCAAGTGCGCGGCAATCCGAAGGCGCGGCAGGCCTGGGCCGTCGAGCAGGTGAAGATGGCGCTGACGGCGTCGAAGAACCTCGGTCTCAATGCGATGGCCAGCTTCTCCGGCGCGCTCGCCTGGCCCTTCGTCTATCCCTGGCCGCAGCGCCCCGCCGGCCTCGTCGAGACCGCCTTCGACGAACTGGCGAAGCGCTGGAAGCCGATCCTTGACCATGCCGAGGAGAACGGCGTCGACATCTGCTACGAGATCCATCCGGGCGAGGACCTGCACGACGGCATCACCTATGAGATGTTCCTGGAGCGTACCGGCAACCATGCCCGCGCCTGCATGCTCTACGATCCCTCGCATTATGTCCTGCAGTGCCTCGACTATCTCGACAATATCGACATCTACAAGGACCGCATCCGCATGTTCCATGTGAAGGATGCCGAGTTCAACCCGACGGGCCGGCAGGGCGTCTACGGCGGCTACCAGAGCTGGGTCAACCGCGCCGGCCGCTTCCGTTCGCTCGGCGACGGCCAGGTCGATTTCGGCGCCGTCTTCTCCAAGATGGCCGCCAACGATTTCGCCGGCTGGGCCGTGGTCGAATGGGAATGCGCGCTGAAGCATCCTGAAGACGGCGCCCGCGAAGGGGCCGAATTCGTCAAGGCACACATCATCCGCGTGACGGAAAAGGCCTTCGACGACTTCGCCGACGCCGGCACGGACCAGGCCGCCAACCGGCGCATGCTCGGGCTTTGAAGGTCGGGGATACCCCCCTCTGCCCTGCCGGGCATCTCCCCCACAAGGGGGGAGATCGGATGCGGCGGGGTGTTGCCATACCCGACATGGCACCAGTCAATCTCCCCCCTTGTGGGGGAGATGTCACGAAGTGACAGAGGGGGGTGAGCCTCCCGTAGCAACACCTAGGAGGAAACACCCAATGGCAATCGAAGGAAGCGCAAACGAAACGCGGGAGCGCCGCATCCGGCTCGGCATGGTCGGTGGCGGCTCGGGCGCGTTCATCGGCGCGGTGCACCGCATCGCCGCCCGGCTTGACGATCATTATGAGCTCGTCGCCGGCGCGCTCTCGTCCTCGCCGGAAAAGGCCGAGCAGTCGGCGCGCGAACTCGGGCTCGACCCGTCGCGCAGCTACGGCAGCTTCAAGGAGATGGCGATCCGCGAGGCCAAGCTGAAGAACGGCATCGAGGCCGTGGCGATCGTCACGCCGAACCATGTGCATTACGAGGCCGCCAGGGAATTCCTGAAGCGCGGCATCCACGTCATCTGCGACAAGCCGCTGACCTCGACGCTGGCCGACGCCCGCAAGCTGAAGAAGCTCACGGAAGAGAGCGATGCGCTCTTCGTGCTCACCCACAACTACACCGGCTATCCGATGGTCCGGCAGGCCCGCGAGATGATCCGGAACGGCGAGCTCGGCGCGATCCGCCTCGTGCAGATGGAATATCCGCAGGACTGGCTGACGGAGGATATCGAGAGCAGCGGCCAGAAACAGGCCGCCTGGCGCACCGACCCCACGAAATCCGGCGCGGGCGGCTCCACCGGCGATATCGGTACCCATGCCTACAATCTCGGCTGCTTCGTCTCCGGCCTCGAGCTGGACGAGCTTGCTGCCGATCTCGACAGCTTCGTGCCCGGCCGCCGGCTGGATGACAACGCCCATGTCATGATGCGCTTCAAGGAGAAGGACGGTGTGCGGGCGAAGGGCACGCTCTGGTGCAGCCAGGTCGCGCCCGGCCATGAGAACGGCCTCAAGGTCCGCGTCTACGGCACCAGGGGCGGCCTCGAATGGGTGCAGGCCGATCCGAACTATCTCTGGTACACGCCCTTCGGCGAGCCGAAGCGCCTCATCACCCGGGGCGGTGCAGGCTCCGGCCCGGCCGCCGCCCGCGTCAGCCGCGTGCCGTCCGGCCACCCGGAAGGCTACCTCGAAGGCTTCGCCAATATCTATTCCGAAGCCGCCCGCGCCATCCATGCCAAGCGCAGCGGCGCGAAGGTCGATCCCGCCGTCACCTATCCGACGGTCGATGACGGCCTCAAGGGCATGCTCTTCGTCGATGCCTGCGTGCAGTCGTCGAAGAAGAACGGGGCCTGGGTAAAGGTGTAAGGCGGCTCAATCGGCGAAGATGCCGCCGAGGCGGATGACCATCTTCTTGTCGAAGAGCTGTTCGCGGTCGAACATCCAGTTCAGCGCGTCCCTGGCGGTCCAGGGGCGCTTGTAGGGGCGGGTGCTCGTCAGGGCCTCGAAGACGTCGCAGACCGTGGCGAGGCGGATTTCAGGGCCGATCCTGTCGGCTTTGAGCCCGGCCGGGTAGCCGCTGCCGTCAAGCGCCTCGTGATGATACCTGCAGATGTCCAGGATCATCTCCGAGACGTTGCCCTGCTCCTTCAGCAGGCGATAGCCGATTTCCGGATGGTTGCGCACCACCCGCCGTTCCGCCGCCTCCAGCCCGCCGTTCTTGTTGAGAATGGCGTTGGGCACCATCAGCTTGCCGACATCGTGCAGCAATCCGGCGACGCCGAGCTCGCGCATCGCGTCCTCGGCATAACCGAGTGAGCGGGCAAGCCGCATCATCAGCGCGCTCACCGCCAGCGAATGCACATAGGTGCCCTTGTCCTTGCTCTTGAGGCGCGTGACCTTGAGGAAGATATCGGGCGAAGCCTCGATCCGGTCGGAAATCTCGTCCGCGACCGGGTTCAGCGCCTCCACCTGCAATTGCCCCATGCGAACCGCATCGAAGCTTCCGCGCAGCGTTTGCGTCGCCTGCGCCACGGTCTCGATCGTGCGCTGGCGCTCTTCCGCCTGCAATGTCGAGGGAGCGGCACCGTCGATATCGACAGTACTCTTCTGCGGGTTGACCAGCGCATAGGTGGCCGAGGTGGCGAGGATGGCGCGCAGCGTGTCGTCGGACTGGACGAGGAAGCGGCGGCCGGAAAATTCGGTATCGGGGCATTCCACGGATTCGATGAACATGCCCTTGCGAACGAGATGTTTCGGAATTCGCCGTACCACGCATCTGTCTCCAGCCACCCCGGCATTTTGAGTGTGAATTCCTAATCGTTGTTTAAGTGACCGCTGTTTTTCCCGCGGCCTCGCACCGGCCGCCAGGAAAAATCGCGGCACGATTTCCCCGCCCCCCAAACCTGTGCCTACAATCCCCCCATCCCGTCACGGATACACTGCAAGGCGTTGCAGCGAGGCGGGGTCGGCGCGGGGCGGAAGGGGAAGACGCAGAACCTCTCGCACCGGGCCTGCGGAAAATGGTCTCCCTCCGGCGACACGGGGGAAGCGATCGGGCATCGGACCGACCCTTTCGCTTCAGCCCCGAACGGCGCGCCGGGCGTGCCTGTGCGGCACACAAGGGGGCAGGAGATGGCGGATGCGTCGGCATCGTCCGCCGGGATGGACACCGTCCGGAAGGAGCTCCCTTCCGTCCGTCTCGCCATGGAGCGCGGGGCGGATGCAAAAACGGAAAGGCCCAAACCGGAAACCGGCGAGCAACATCCCCGTCTTCTACCTTTGCAGAGGGACCGAAGTCGCGGGCACAAACCGCTGAACGGGGCGCTGAAAGGTGCCACACTAAACTATCAAAGATGAGGCAGCTTCCAGCGCCCCGTCCGATGGCAGAAACATCCACCCGGCGTTTCGGCGTGCGGGCCGTTCGGCATGCTTCGCGATTGACTTTTCATGAAATGGCGATACTGCAACGTTACAGGTGCCGCTCGCGCGGCAAAAATCCTCCCGGCACAGAGAAGACCGATGATCGATCCCAAGACCCTTGCCGACCGCTTTCCCGGCGATTTCCTCTTCGGCGTGGCGACCGCCGCCTTCCAGATCGAGGGCGCGGCGAAGATGGACGGCCGCAAGCCGTCGATCTGGGATGCCTTCTCCAACATGCCGGGCCGCGTCTTCGGCCGGCATAACGGCGATGTCGCCTGCGATCACTACAACCGGCTGGAGGAAGACCTCGATCTCATCAAGTCGCTCGGCGTCGAGGCCTATCGTTTCTCCATCGCCTGGCCGCGCATCGTGCCGGAGGGCACCGGCCCGGTGAACGAGAAGGGGCTCGATTTCTACGACCGCCTCGTCGACGGCCTGAAGGCGCGCGGCATGAAGGCCTATGCCACGCTCTACCATTGGGACCTGCCGCTGATGCTGGCGGGAGAGGGCGGCTGGACCGCGCGGCAGACCGCCTATGCCTTCCAGCGCTACGCCAGGACCGTCATCGCCCGCCTCGGCGACCGGCTGGATGCGGTGGCGACCTTCAACGAGCCCTGGTGCTCCGTCTGGCTCAGCCACCTCTACGGCATCCACGCGCCCGGCGAGGGCAACATGGATGCGGCGCTGCACGCCCTGCATTTCACCAATCTCGCCCATGGCCTCGGCGTCTCGGCCATCCGCGCCGAGCGGCCGGACCTGCCCGTCGGCCTCGTGCTGAACGCCCATTCGATCTATCCGGGCAGCGACAGCCCGGCGGACAAGGCGGCCGCCGACCGCGCCTTCGATTTCCACAACGGCGTCTTCTTCGGCCCGGTCTTCAAGGGCGAATATCCGGAAAGCTTCCTCTCCGCCCTCGGCCACCGCATGCCCGCCATCGAGCCCGGCGACATGGAAACGATCGCCCAGCCGCTCGACTGGTGGGGCCTCAACTACTACACGCCCATGCGCATTGCCGACGATCCGGCTGAAGCCGCGGAATTCCCGGCGACCGTGCCGGCCCCGCCGGTGGCGGATATCAAGACGGATATCGGCTGGGAGGTCTACGCGCCCGCCCTCGGCGATCTCGTGCGCAAGCTCAATGCCGACTACACGCTGCCCGACTGCTACATCACGGAAAACGGCGCCTGCTACAATATGGGCGTGGAGAACGGCACGGTGGATGACCAGCCCCGCCTCGACTACATCGCCGACCATCTCGGCGTCACGGCGGACCTCATCAACGAGGGCTACCCGATGCGCGGCTATTTCGCCTGGAGCCTCATGGACAATTTCGAATGGGCGGAAGGTTACCGCATGCGCTTCGGCATCGTGCATGTCGATTACGAGACGCAGGTGCGCACGGTGAAGAAGAGCGGCCACTGGTATGGCGCGCTGGCGGGGCAGTTCCCGAAGGGCAACCACCGCGCGGGCTGAGAGTGGGCACCTGCCCCTCATCCGCCTGCCGGCACCTTCTCCCCGCAGGCAGGGAGAAGGGATTTGGAGCGCTGCCGCATCCTATCTCTATCGGTCCAGTTTTTGGGAAAACGGCGCGGCATTCCCCTTCTCCCCGCTTGCGGGGAGAAGGTCGCGGCAGCGGGATGAGGGGCGGCTTTCCGCCCCTACTTCCCGAGGTGCCGCTCGCCGCGCTTCTTCGCGAGGTCCATCTGCTTCTGCCGCTGGCGGAAGCGCATGCGGTCTTCCTCGCTGCGCTCGCTGTAGCAATGCGGACAGGAGACGCCGGCCTCATAGAGCGGGGAGGTGATTTCCTCCGCCGTCAGCGGATGGCGGCAGGCGCGGCAGAGCTTGTGCTCGCCTTCCTCCAGGCCATGCAGAACGGAGACGCGCTCGTCGAAGACGAAGCACGCGCCCTCCCACAGGCTTTCCTCCGGCGGCACTTCCTCCAGATATTTCAGGATGCCGCCCTTGAGGTGGTAGACCTCGTCGAAGCCCTCGGCCTTCATGAAGGCGGTCGCCTTCTCGCAGCGGATGCCGCCGGTGCAGTACATGGCGATCTTCGGCTTGTTGTGCAGGCCGGTATTCTCGCGCACCCAGTCCGGAAACTCGCGGAAGGTCTTCGTGTTCGGATCGACCGCGCCCTTGAAGATGCCGATGGCCGTCTCGTAGTCGTTGCGCGTGTCGATGACGATCGTGTCGGGATCGGAGATCAGCGCGTTCCAGTCCTTTGGCGCGACATAGGTGCCGACGGAGCGGTTGGGGTCGATATCCTCGACGCCCATCGTTACGATCTCCTTCTTCAGCCGCACCTTCATGCGCAGGAAGGGCATCTCGCCGGCGCGGCTTTCCTTGTGCTCCAGCCCGGAAAATTCCGGCTGGGCGCGCAGGAAGGAAAGCACGGCCTGGACGCCGGCATCCGGCCCGGCGATGGTGCCGTTGATGCCCTCATGGGCGAGCAGCAGCGTGCCGCGCACGCCGTTTTCCTCGCAGAGCGCCTGCAGGGGACCGCGCAGTTCGGCAAAGCGCGGAACCGAGACGAAATGATAGAGCGCGGCGACGAGGAAGCCGTCGTTTCCAGCGGGCGAAGGGATCGTGTTTGTCATGGCCGCCACATACAGCTTTGGCGCATTTCAGGCAATGCGGCGAGGTGTAACGGATCAGGCGAGCTGGCGAAGGCTCGCGCCATTGCTGATGCCGAGCGCCATCGACTGGTTGGAATAGCGGCTTTCGCCGGTCACTTCCCGGCCCACCCAGTTGGGCAGTTCCGGCTCGTCGTGGATCGAGGAGAGCTCGACCTCGGCGATCACCAGGCCGCGATGGGCGCCGTCATAGACGTCGACCTCCCAGACATGGCCTTCATGAGGCACCTTGTAGCGCACCTTCTCGATGACCTTGCCGACGGCATGGCGCAGCATGTCCTCGGCCTCGTCGCGATCGATGTCGAATTCGTATTCGTCGCGCACCAGCGCGGCATGGCCGACTTTCAGCGTGATGCGCGCCCGTCCGTCGCCATAGAGGCGAACCCGCAGCGACCGGTCGTCCTGCGCGACGATATAGGCCTGCCTTATGGCGATGCCCTCGTTCGCGGCACTGCGCCATCGTTGCCCCGATACCAGGAACTTCCGCTCGATCTCTTTTGCCATAGGCATGCTTTCGCTGTTGGAGATGGGCTTGGGCGAGGCAAACACTACACGATAAGTGTGTCATGACAAGGCCATGAATCATGCTTTAGGCTCGACACGACGTCGCGGACGCGGTATGCCGCTCTCAATTCAATCGTTTTAAAAGGTGGTGCCATGCGCGAGAAAAACGCCAAGCTCCTTTCCGTCCTGAAGCTGCAGCCGGTGGTGCCGGTGCTGGTCGTCGACGACGTCAAGACGGCGGTTCCGCTCGCGCGGGCGCTGGTCGCCGGCGGGCTGAAGGCCATCGAGATCACCCTTCGCACGACGGCCGCACTGGAGGCGATCCGCGCGGTCGCCAACGAGGTCGAGGGCGCCGTCGCCGGTGCCGGCACGATCCTCAATGCCGCGCAGTACGAGGCGGCGGTCGAGGCGGGCTCGCAGTTCATCGTCAGCCCCGGCACGACGCAGGAGCTGATCGATGCGGCGGCGGATTCCGAAATCCCGCTGCTGCCGGGCGCGGCCACCGCCAGCGAGGTCATGGGCCTTCGCGAGGAGGGCTATCAGGTCATGAAGTTCTTCCCGGCCGAGCAGGCGGGCGGAGCGGCCTATCTCAAGTCGCTGTCCTCGCCGCTCGCCGGCACGCTGTTCTGCCCGACGGGCGGCATCTCGCTTTCCAATGCGCGCGATTATCTCTCGCTGCCGAATGTCGTGTGCGTCGGCGGCTCGTGGGTCGCGCCGAAGGATCTCGTCGCCAAGGGCGACTGGGCGAGCATCGAGAAGCTTGCCGCCGAAGCCGCCGCCCTCAAGGGCTGAAGGCAGGATCGACGGAATTGCGGACGGGCGGCCATCGGCCGCCCGTCATGCATTTGTAATTTGAAAGGGGCACTCCTATCTTGCCTTGCAGCCGGCTTCTTGCCGCGACAGGAGAAACGGAGACGCCCATGTTCGACCCCAAGACGTTGCTCGACCAGTTCCTCGGCTCGCAGGTGCCGGGCGCGGGCGGAACCGTGCGCGACCGCGCCGGCCAGGTCACCCAACTCGCCAAGGACAATCCGCTCGCCACCATCGCCATTGCCGGCGTGCTGCTCGGCACGGATGGCGGGCGCAAGGTCGCGGGCTCGGCGTTGAAGCTCGGCAGCCTCGCCGCCATCGCCGGCCTCGGCTACCAGGCCTACAAGAATTATCGCGACGGACAGAACCCGGCGGAGACCGCGCAGGCCGGTACGCCGGAGCTCCTGCCGCCGCCGGCCGATTCCGGCTTCCATCCCGAGGCGGTCGGCACCGATTTCGCCCTCGTCCTCGTGCGCGCCATGATCGCCGCCTCGCGCGCCGACGGCCATATCGACGATGCCGAGCGCGCCCGCATCATGGACAAGCTGAAGGTCTCCGGGCTCGGCGCCGACGCCGCCCGGTTCCTCGAGGACGAGCTTGCCAATCCGGTCGATCTCGACGCGATCGTCGCGGCCGCGACGACCGAGGAGCAGCGCGTCGAGCTCTATACCGCCTCTCGCCTCGCCATCGAGCCGAAGACGCGCGCCGAGCGCGGTTATCTCGATCTTCTCGCCGGGCGCCTCGGCCTTGCCGATGCGCTGGTCGACCATATCGAGGCGACGGTTTCGGCCGCGACCGTCTGACATTTACGGGGAGCGGCCGAACGCCGCTCCCTGCTTTGCCGATTGCTTCGGCCCGCCGGCTGTTCTATCCCTTCGGCAGGACCGAAGGAGGATTTTCATGCGCGATCTCAAGGACTGGAAAGGTTGCCCGCCGCCGGCGCCGGTGACGCTCGAAGGGCGCACTGTGCGCATCGAGCCCTATGATCGCGCCAGGCACCTCCAGCCGCTCTGGGATGCCTTCGGCGGCATGGCGATCAACCCGCTGCTGCGCTACTTCACGCAGGCCGACTTCTCGGGCATCGAGGGTTTCGACACGTGGTCGGAAGGCGCGATCAAGTCCGGCTGGGTGCGCGAGGTCATCGTCGACAAGGCGAGCGGCAAGCCAGTCGGCATGGCGCATTACATGCGGCCCGACCCGGCCAATGGCGTGGTCGAGATCGGCGGCATCGCCCATGGCGGGGGCATGTCGCGCTCGCCGCTCTCCACCGAGGCGCAGTATCTCCTCGCCAGGCATGTCTTCGAGGATCTCGGCTATCGCCGCTACGAGTGGAAGTGCCATAACGACAACGCGGCCAGCAAGCGCACCGCCGCCCGTCTCGGCTTCACCTTCGAAGGCGTCTTCCGCCAGCACATGCTCTCCAAGGGCGAGAACCGCGATACTGCCTGGTTCTCGATCATCGACAGTGAATGGCCGGTCGTCGCCAAGGCCTTCGATGCCTGGCTCCTGCCGGAGAACTTCGATGCCGAGGGACGGCAGAAGCGCAGGCTGGAGGATATCCGCGCCGAGATCGCCAAGGCGGACGCGGCGTGAGCGGCGAGGCCAAGGGAAAGTCGGCGGCGCTTGCGGCGCTGTTCATCCTGCTCGGAACGGGCGTGGTGTTCTACTTCCTGCCGCGCATGATGGTCGCGCTCGGCAATGTCTCGCCGTGGCTGGCGGGCGCCTTCGGCGCGCTGCTGGTGCTCGGCTTCTTCCTGCTCTTCTGGCTCAGGGCGCGCTACCAGCGCAAGCGCGGCAACTAGAACGTCTGTTTCAACGCAATTCCGGACGCAAAACCGCTTCGCACTTTTGCTGGAATTGCTTTAGCCCTGCAGCGAGGCTCCGAGCAGGAGCAGCCCCATGATCATCACGAGCGCCGCCCCGGCGATCTCGATGGCGGTGCCGACGCGCAGCGCCGCCGAGCCGTTGCCGGCGAAGCGCACGGCCGCGCCCTTGGCGGTGACGGCGAGCGTAGCGAGGGTCGAGACCGTGATGGCCGTGCCGATCGACATGGCGAGCACGGCGAGCACGCCGCCGAGATAGAGGCCGTTCAGAAGCGCGAAGCTCAGCACGATGAGCGCGCCGGAGCAGGGGCGCAGTCCCACGGCGACGATGGCCGACCACGCCTCGCGCAGCGCGAAGCGATCGCCTTTCAGCAGCGACGGGTCCGGCGCATGGGCGTGGCCGCAGGTCGAGCAAACCTCGCCCGCATGATGGTGATGATGCGCATGGCCGCGCACCTCGACCGCCTGCACGCCGAGCCTGGAGACGCGGGGGGCGGGGCGGAGCTTGCGGAAGAGAAGCCATGCGCCGAAGAGGGCGATGAGGGCGTAGCTGCCGGTTTCCAGCGCCCGCGTCGCGTCCGTCATCGAGACCGTGGTGCCGCGCAGGAAGAGATAGGCGGCGCCCACCAGCAGGATGGCGACGACGCCCTGCAGGATGGAGGAGAGGAAGGAAAGAGCGACACCGCGCTTCAGCTCCACCTCGTTTGCCAGCATGTAGGAGGAGATGACCGCCTTGCCGTGGCCGGGGCCGGCGGCATGGAAGACGCCGTAGGCGAAGGAAAGTGTCACGAGCGTCGAGGCCGCCCAGGGGTTCTGGCGCATGTCCTTCAGCGCGCCGGTCATCAGCCGGTAGAAGCCCTGCTGCTGCGCGTTGATCCAGGCAAAGAGGCCGCCGAAGGCGCCGGTCGTGTTGAAGCCGGGCTCCGCCGAGCCGATGCCGAGCGGCGACTGGGCGTGGGCGAGGGTTGCCGTCGCCGCGACGGCAAGAGCCAGCGTGACAAGCGAAAGGGCACGGCCGCGACTCAGCATGTGACCTCCAGCCGGGTGGCGAAGAGTTTCGACATGTCGGTGCCGGTCGGGTCGTTGAAGAAGGCGTCGGTCAGGCTGCTCTGGTTCTGCGAGAGCACTTCGTCGGGATCCGGCCGCACCACCTGATGCTTGCAGGCATCGAGCTTGTCGCCGACGGTCACGAGATCGCTGTCGGAGGCGAAGTCCATCGAGGCATACATGGTGGGATCGTAGACGCCGAAGGTGAGCTTGCCCTTGAGCGGCATGACCTCGCCGGGCTTGACCGTGAAGAACATCAGGAGCTGGCCGTCCTTGAAGTCGACATTGATCACGTCCGGCTTGGCGACCTTCAGCGTCCTGCCGTCCTCGGTGATCGTCGTGTAGTAGTTGAACTCCTCCAGCGATTCGAGCACCGTCTTGCCGACCTCGGCCAGTTCGTCCGGATCGAGCTGGCCGTTGCTGTTCTTGTCGAAATCCATGACGACGCTGGCCGAGAACATCTCGTCGAAGCGCCAGACATTGCGCAGCTCGCTGATCGTCCCCCCTTCATCCGCGACCACCTCCAGCCGGGCTTCGGCGAAGATGTGCGGATGCGCCAGCGCGGCGACGGGGGCAAGAAGGGCCGTGCCGGCGACGAGAAGAGGAAGGAATCGCATGGGTTTTCAAACCTCCCGGGCGGCGTGAATCGGCCGGATGAATGGAACGGAAATGGGTCGGAATTGGGACCTTGCTATGCTTCCACGCCCGGATTGCGGCGGAACCAGGCGTGCAGGAAATCGACGAATGTGCGCACCTTGGCCGGCAGGTAGCGCCGGTGCGGATAGATCGCATAGATGCCGCGGTCCGTCGGAAGATAATCCTCCAGGATCGAGACGATGCGGCCCGAATCGAGGCAGGGGCGGGCGATGAAGGCCGGCACCTGCGCGACGCCGAGGCCGCTTGCCGCCGCGCGCACGGCCGCCGTCGGGCTGTTCACTTCGATATGGCCGGCGACCGGAACGGAAAAGCTTGCGCCCTTGTCGTCGATGAAGCGCCAGTTGCTGTGCGACCTGCCGTTGGTGTCGATGATGCAGGGCAGGCGGGCGAGATCGCTCGGATGGTTGATCGGGCCGGCATGTTCGAGGAATTCCTCGGTCACGCAGATCTTCAGGTAGAAATCGCCGAGCTTGCGGGCGATGAGGGCGGAGTCCTCCAGCCGCGTGATGCGGATCGCCACGTCGAAGCCTTCCTCGACGAGATCGACGAAGCGGTCGTCCGAAACGATCTCCAGCGAGAGCTCGGGATGCTCGCGGCCGAAATCGATCAGCGACTGGCCGATATCGGCATCGACGAAGGTGCGGGGGGCGGAGACCTTCAGCTTGCCGCGCAGGTCCGTGTTCTTCTCGCGCACGAGATCGGCGAGGTTGTCGATCTCCTTCAGGATGTCGGAGGCGGTGCGGTAATAGGTATGGCCCGCCTCGGTCATCGAGAACTGGCGGGTCGTGCGGTTGAGCAGGAGCGTTCCCAGCTCGTCCTCCAGTTCGCGCACATATTTCGACAGCAGCGCCTTGGACCGGCCGGTCTTGCGCGAGGCGGCGGAAAAGCCTTCGGCGTCGACGACGTCGATAAAGGCCCGGATTCGGGTCAGTGTATCCATGTATCCCCACTTGGCTGCCCGCGCCCATCCCGGCGGGATGCGAGGTCGGCGAGCCTCCGGCCGAAATGCGGTGGCCGGCATGTTATAAACGATCTTCAAAAACCAGTCCGGCGAATGTCGTGGCTGTCACAATATTTTCAATAGCAGCCTGCAAAAAACCTCTTGATTACGACAGCGATTCTTCTTATCTCCGCGCTTGCCCAAAGTCGCACGTGCCTGTGGGTGTCCGCCGACCCTCGATTTGGTGAGGATCATCGGTAAGGTACCTGGACCTAACCGCTCCAGTCGCTATTCCGGCCAACCGGGAAATGCGAGGACATCTTGAAGCAACGACGGTGCGGGCCTTTCTGGTGTCTGCCGGCTTTCCATCAGCCGGGGTTACTGAAGAGGCACACCTTCATTGCCGGAAGTGCGGTCGGGTTTCCCACCAATCCATGGCAGACAAAGCCGAATTGAAGCCTAGGCGGGCTTCGGTTCACCGTTCGCGCATTTGCGCATGCTTGGTTCCGGGGTCTCCACCGGCTGGTTCCAGAGCGTTGCCGCATCTGCCCTTTGTCCTCTGGGGTTTCCCCGGAGCAACCTGGATATGGGGAATACCGAGATGGCTTCTGCACGTATTATCGACTTCCTGAACACCCGACGTCCCGACGGCCCGTGCCTCGTGGTCGACCTCGATGTCGTGCGCGACAACTTCAAGGCCTTCCGCCATGCGCTGCCCGACAGCGCGATCTACTATGCCGTGAAGGCCAACCCGGCGCCGGAAATCCTGCGCCTCCTCGCCTCCATGGGCTCCAACTTCGATTGCGCGTCCGTCGCCGAGATCGAAATGGCGCTCGATGCCGGCGCGACCGCTTCGCGCATCTCCTTCGGCAACACGATCAAGAAGGAACGCGACGTCGCTAAGGCCCATGCGCTCGGCGTCTCGCTCTTCGCTGTCGACAGCCATGAGGAAGTCGAGAAGATTTCGCGCGCCGCCCCCGGCGCGCGTGTCTTCTGCCGCGTCCTGACCGATGGCGAAGGCGCCGAATGGCCGCTGTCGCGCAAGTTCGGCTGCGTGCCGCAGATGGCCGTCGACGTGCTCGTCTATGCGCACCAGCTGGGCCTCACGTCCTACGGCGTCTCGTTCCATGTCGGCTCGCAGATGACGAAGCTCGACGCCTGGGATTCGGCCCTTGCCGATGCCAAGCGCGTCTTCGTGCAGCTTGCCAAGCAGGGCATCGAGCTGAAGATGGTCAATATGGGCGGCGGCTTCCCGACGAAGTACCTGCGCGACGTTCCGTCCGCCGAAGCCTATGGCCAGGCGATCTTCGGTGCGCTGAAGAAGCACTTCGGCAACCAGATCCCGGAAACCATCATCGAGCCGGGCCGCGGCATGGTCGGCAATGCGGGCGTGATCAAGGCGGAAGTCGTCCTCGTCTCGAAGAAGTCGGACAACGACAACCACCGCTGGGTCTTCCTCGACATCGGCAAGTTCGGCGGCCTCGCCGAAACCATGGACGAGGCGATCCGCTACCCGATCCGCACCGAGCGCGACGCGGACGAGATGGAGCCCTGCGTGCTCGCCGGCCCGACCTGCGATTCGGCCGACGTGATGTACGAGAAGAACATGTATCCGCTGCCGATCACCCTTTCGATCGGCGACGAGGTTCTGATCGAGGGCACCGGCGCCTATACGACGACCTATTCGGCCGTCGCCTTCAACGGCTTCGAGCCGCTCAAGGCCTACGTCATCTGACGACCGGGCGCTCCCGTCCCTGCGGGAGCGCCAGCTTCACAATTCATTCCGGATACCGTTTGAATCGGTTTTGAGTTCGGGAGGCCAAGATGGCCACTGTTCTTGATTCTGTCCGCGCGTTCTTCGCGCATGCTGCCTTCACCATCGACCGGGAAAATGCCGGCGACGTCGTCGCGCGCGAGCGTCTGCTCGACCGCGTCATGGGCGAGGCCCGCTTCCGCAAATCCTCGGAAAAGCTGCGCCGGGGCCGCTTGCCGGCCGAGGGCCTCGCCCTCGTCGCGCGCGATGCGGACGGCCATGTCATCGGGACGGTGCGCCTGTGGGATGTCGAGGCGGGTGTCGATGCCGACGGCAATGCCGTGCCGGCCTTGCTGCTCGGCCCGCTCGCCGTCGATTGCGCGCATGAGGGCAAGGGCATCGGCGGTGCGCTGATGCGCGCGGCGATTACCGAGGCGCGCGACCGCGGGCACGGCGCGGTGCTGCTGGTCGGCGATCCGGAATATTACGAGCGCTTCGGTTTCTTCGCCGACAGGGCGCAGCATCTCGTCATGCCCGGCCCCTTCGAGCGCCGCCGCTTCCTGGCGCTGGAGCTGAAGGACGGCTGGCTGGCCGGCGCGGCCGGCATGCTCGTCGCGAGCGGCCGGCGCCTTTCGGCGCCGTTGCGCAAGGCGGCTTGACCCCGCGCAATTTGACTTTTCCGGCTTGCTGCGTTATCGGGACGGCAGGGTGAGAGCCCCTGCCGTCCGCGAGTGCAAGCTTTGGTGAAGTCTCTCTCAGAAACGATCGGTCTTCCAGCATCAGGCATGCGAACCGGCGGCAATGCGGACTCCCTCCGAAACGACGCATGCACCGACTGGAGAGACGACATGCGTCCATCATCGACGCCACTACCATCCCTCGACGCCCTGAAGGACCAGGCGAAGCGGCTGCGCGCGCGCTTTTCCGCCGAGGGGCAGGACATTTCCCATTCCCGCGCACTGGAGCTGATCGCCGCGCAATACGGCTTTCGCGACTGGAACACGCTGCACGCCGCCGTCGGCAACCGGCCGCCCTTCGATCCGTGGATGCTGGGCTCGCGCGTGCGGGGCCACTATCTCGGCCAGCCGTTCGATGCGGAGGTTCTCGGCATTCAGGCGATCACCAGCCAGCCGGGCCGTTACCGAATGACGCTGCATTTCGACGAGCCGGTGGATGTGGTGACCTTCGAAAGCTTCTCGGCCTTCCGCCAGCGCGTGAGCTGCACCATCGACGAGACGGGGCGGACCATCGAGAAGACCTCGAACGGCCGGCCGCATCTCGAACTCGAATGGTGAGCCTCAGAACGAGCCCGAGAGCCGCATCGCGAGGCCGTCGACCTTGAAGTTGGCGGCCTTGTCCGTTTCGCGGCGGACGAGGTGGCTGTATTCCAGCGCCACGGCCGCGCCCTTCGCCAGCGTATAGGTGAGGGTCGCGGTCGTCGCGGTCGTGTGGGTGCGGTAGTCGTAATAGAGCCAGTCGCTATAGGCGTGTTCGAAGGCAAGGCCGAGCTTGAGCTTTTCCGTCAGCGCCGTTTCCAGCGAGAGGCCGACCGTGCGCACGTCCTCGCCGAGCGGGTCGTCGATATCGGCGAGCTGGATGTCGCGCGCGAGCTTCGCCTTGAAGACGGTGTCGCGCGGGAGCTGGACGGCAAGTTCCGCCTTCAGGAAGGGGCGGCTGCGCTCGACCGTCCTGCCGAGTTCCGGGCTGCCGATGCGCAGGACGCCGGCCTCCGCCATCAGCGTGACGGCCTCGGCGAAGGTGCGGCCATAGGCCAGCGAGCCGCGCAGCACATGGGCGGGATAGCGATTGAGCCGTTCCTGCTGGCCGGCGGGAATGCGGTTCGTGCGATATTGCAGCGTCGCGCCGATCTCGCCGCCGAGGAGCGGCCGGATATGGCCGGCGGTGAGGTCGAAGAGCCGGTTGTCGGCCTCGAGCTGCGTGCGGGGCAGGCCGATCAGCGTGAAATCCACCTTGCCCCGGTCGAGGCTGGAAAGGGCGGCGGTGAAATGGCTCTTGCCGCCGCCATGCTCGGCGGTGATGCCGGCGCTCGCGGCGCCGGCGATATCGACCTTGCTGTAGCCGATCAGGAGGCCGGGCAGGGCGAGGAAGAGATCGCCGTCCCGCCGGTGCTCGATACCGGCCTTGAGGGTGAGCTTCACGCCCTCGCCGAGCTCGCGCATATAGCCGATCTCGACGCCTGCCCGCCGCTCGTCGGCGAAATGGTAGCGTGCGATGCGCCGGACGCTCGCTGTCAGGCCATAGGCGAGCTGCGCGTCCTCCAGCGAAAGGCTGCCGCGAAAGGCGAGCTTCGCCTCGCCGAAAGGAGAGGAAAGCAGTGTCGGATCCTTGAAAACATTCGAGGTGCGCCCGCCGCCGATACTGTAATCGACGGTTGAATCGGCAATTGCCGGGTTGCAGAAAGCGACGATCAGTGCCGCACAAAGCAAGCCATGAAGAGAACGCATCGGTTTCTGCCCCTGTCCGTTTCTGGAACGGAATCCTAGGGTTGCATGGTTAAAAATTCTTCCAATGGTTGAAATTCAACCGTGTAATGCAATTTTATATACTATAAATTGTATGAAGTCAGGAATTGTTAAACTTGTCGACGTTATGGTTAACTCTTTGCCATGATTGGCAAATCGGGTTGAGTAAAGCGGTGCTTATATTACTCTCGATTGTGCATCAATGAGGTGCACAACCAAAGGAGAGAGATCATGAACAAGACCCGCATCATCGCCATCGCAACCGTCATCGCTCTTGCCGGCGCGAGCCAGGCTTCCGCCGGCGGCCTGCTCGGCCTCGGCATCCTCAGCGGCAACAACACCAAGGCGGGCGGCATCGTCATCGCCCCCAGCGTCGGTGTCGGCAATATCCTCAGCGACAACGACAACAACAAGGTGCTGAACGGCGTGCTCAACAACAGCCTCAACGGCACGCTGTCGGGCATCCTGAACGGCAATGCCCTCGGCATCCTCGGCGGCGGCAGCGACTGCGGCTGCAAGTCCCGTAAACACTGACCGCACCTCCCCCCGCCCTGTCCCTGCGGCCAGTGGGCCCGGGAGAGCTCCGCTCTCCCGGGTTTTTGATTGTCGGGGAGGGAGATCAGTCGATCCGCTGGTCCATCGTCACGGCCGGCATCTCGCCGGCGCCGTGGGTGCGCACGACCTTTGCCGGAACGCCGGCGACGGTGCTGTAGGGAGGAACGGCCTCGAGCACGACGCTGCCGGCCGCCACCTTGCTATAGGCGCCGACCTCGATATTGCCGAGGACCTTCGCGCCGGCGCCGATGAGGACGCCGCGGCGGATCTTCGGATGGCGGTCACCCTTGGCGCGGCCGGAGCCGCCGAGCGTGACGTGCTGCAGCATGGAGACGTCGTCCTCGACGACCGCCGTTTCGCCGATCACGATGCCGAGGCCATGGTCGAGCATGATGCCGCGGCCGATCCGCGCGCCGGGATGGATATCCAGCCCGAAGACGAGGGAGGCCTGCGAGGAAAGCCAGCGCGCCGCCTCGATCCTGCCGTCCCGCCACAGGCGGTGGGAGAAGCGGTGGACCTGCAGGGCCTGAAAACCCTTGAAATTGAGAAGGGCGACGAGCGGATCGGGGCTTGCCGGGTCGCGCGAGACGACCGCCGCGATGTCGGCTTCCGTCTCGCCGAGAAGCGTTTCGTCCCCGACGGAGGAGAGGATCTGTGCGGCGAGCGCCCGGTCGCCGGGGGAATGGGAAAGGCGCGCGGCGAGCGCGCCGATCAGCATCTGCCGGCCGGTCGAGGCCCTGAGTACCGGCATCATGAATTCGGTAAGATAGGGCTGCTCCAGCGCGCGGCGTTCGGCGGCCGCGTGGACCTCGGCCCAGACGGGGCTTTCCGGCCAGCTCTTGGCCGGAAACGCGTGGAGGCTCGCCTCGGGCATGGCTCTTCCTGTTCCTATCCCGCGAGGTCGATGACGCCGCAATCGCCGGCTTCGCTGGCGAAGGCGAGAAGCTTGCCGTTGCGGCTCCAGGCCATGGAGGTGACGGCGCCCTTGCCGGGCCGGCGCAGCAGCACCTCGCGGCTGTCGGCGAAGCGGGCCGCCAGCACCATGCCGTCGGAATAGCCGATGGCGACGACATCCTCGCCCGGATGACAGGCGACGGCGGTCACCATGACATCGGCGCGGGTGCCGAGTTCGAGCGGCGGCTTGCCCATCGGGCCGTCCTTGGCCGAGAAGGGCCAGACGATGGCGGCCGGTGCACCCGACGAGGCGAGCCACTTGCCCTTGGCGGACCAGGAAAGCGACTTCACCTTGGCCGGATAGCCGGTCATGCGCATGTGGCGGGTCTCGGCGCCGGGCTTGGCATCGAGCTTCCAGCCGTGCAGGGCGTTTTCCTGCATGCTGGTGACGACGAAGCGGCCGTCCGGCGAGAAGGTGATGCCGGTATGGGCGCCCTTCCATTCCAGATCGACCGGCGGGGCGGCCATGGCGACCCAGTGCAGCGACGCGCCGTTGTAGCGGGCGACGCCGATGCGCAGGCCCTTCGGCGCGAAGGCGATGCCTTCGACCGAGCGGGCCTCGGTGAATTCCTTGATCGTGCCGTCGGCAAGGCGAACGCGCGCGGTGCGGCCTTCCGCGAAGCCGACCGCGCCCTGCGGGCCGGCGGCGACGACGGAAATCCACTTGCGCGGCACTTCGGCCAGAAGCGTCGCGCTGCCGTCGGCGGCGATGCGCAGCACCTTGCCGTCCTCGCCGCCGGTGATCAGCGTGTCGTTCGCCTCGTCGCGCACGCAGGCGAGCAGGCCGTCATGGGCCTCGGTGACCTTCTCGCCCTGGTCGAGGCGGTGGATGGCGCCGGAGGCGGTGGCGAAGAACGGCACGTCGCCAAGGAAGGCGGCCGCGATGACGTGGCCGTCGAGATCGAGAGGCGCGACTGTCGGCATTATCGGGTCTTTTCCTTCACGCTTTCCGGCATCATGCTTTCTGCGCCTCGCAGGCCTTGAACGTGCGCTCGATCTTCTCGCGGTCGAGATCGCGGCCGATGAAGACGAGGCGGCTTTCGCGCGTCTCGCCGTCCTTCCAGGCGCGCTGGTGGTCGCCCTCGACGATCATGTGCACGCCCTGCACGACATAGCGCTCGTCGTCGCCGGCAAAGGCGATGATGCCCTTGAGGCGCAGGATGTTCGGACCGTCGGTCTGGGTGATCTTCTGGATCCAGGGGAAGAAGCGCTCGGGGTTCATCTCGCCGCCGCGCAGCGAGATCGACTGCACCGTCACGTCATGGATCGGCGAGACGCCGTGGTCGTGGTGATGGTGGTCATGATCGTGGTCGTGATCATGGTGATGATGGTCATGGCCGCAATCGGGACCGCAGACATGGTCCGGGTGATCGTGGTCGAGGAAATGCGGATCGTTTTCCAGCGCCCGTTCCAGGTTGAAGGCGCCCTGGTCGAGAACCTTGGTGAGGTCGATTTCCGAGCGGGTCGTGCGGTGGATGCGGGCGGACGGGTTGATGGCGCGCACCGTGGCCTCGACCCGGGCGAGCTCTTCCGGGCTCACGAGGTCGGTCTTGTTGACGAGCACGACGTCGGCGAAGGCGATCTGGTCCTCGGCCTCGCGGCTGTCCTTCAGGCGCAGCGGCAGGTGCTTGGCGTCGACGAGGGCGACCACGGCGTCGAGCTCGGTCTTCTGGCGCACATCGTCGTCCATGAAGAAGGTCTGGGCGACCGGGACCGGATCGGCGAGGCCGGTGGTCTCGACGATGATGGCGTCGAAGCGGCCGGGGCGGCGCATCAGGCCTTCCACCACGCGGATCAGGTCGCCGCGCACGGTGCAGCAGATGCAGCCGTTGTTCATCTCGTAGATTTCCTCGTCCGACTCGACGATCAGGTCGTTGTCGATGCCGATCTCGCCGAACTCGTTGACGATGACGGCGTATTTCTTGCCGTGGTTGTCGGTGAGGATGCGGTTCAGCAGCGTCGTCTTGCCGGCGCCGAGATAGCCGGTGAGCACGGTGACGGGAATGGGCTTGGGAAGGGCTGTTTCGGTCATGGGAACCTCGAAGGATGATCGGACGCCAGGGTCCGTCGCTGGCACTGATATAGGAGATCGAAGGGGCCAGCGCAAATCCCCGCGCGGCATGATCCGACGTTAACGGAGCGACCCGGCATCGAAGGCCGCGACGTCCTCCAGAAGCGCGACGAGGCCGCGCACGGCATGGGCGAGCAGCACCTCGCCCTTTTCCGCCGTCGCGGCACTGGCATCGCCCGCGACGCCCTTCGGGTTGAGGTCGGACATCTTCCAGCCGAAGGCATGCGGGCCATAGGCGCGCAGATGCGCAAAGCGCGCGGCGAACTCGGCCTGCCGCGAGCCGAAGCGCTCGGCCTTTTCCATGCGGACAAGCTCGGGGTGGAGGGCGAGCATGACGGAGGTCTCTATATCGCCGCCGTGGATGTCGATGGCCTTGTCCTCCGGCGATATCCAGTCTTCCGGCTGGCCAAAGCGGGTCCAGGCGGTGGCGACGACCAGCATGTTGAGCCGGATGCGTGCCTCGGTCGCGACGATGGTCATCAGGGGCGAGTTGCCGCCATGGGCATTGAGCAGCACGAGCTTGCGGATGCCGAAGCGGTGCAGGTCCTCCGCGATGCGCAGCCAGCGCTCGATCGCCTCGCCATAGCCGAGCGAGCGGGTGCCCGGCACGTCGAGATGCTCCGGCGAATAGCCGACGGGTTCGGCCGGCAGGATGGTGACGGGAAGGTGCGGCGGCAGCACGGCCATCAGCCGGGCGGCGACGCCCTCGGCGATCAGCGTGTCGGTTTCCAGCGGCAGGTGGGGGCCGTGGCCCTCATGGGCGCCGAGCGGAAGGACCGCGATCCAGTCTTCGCGGTCTTCCGGCGTGAGCATGGGGTCGTTCTCGATCCACCGCATCTTGGGATGCGCCATGGCGTCTCTCCGATCCTTACTTGCCGCCAGCCTTGGTCCTCTGTCATACAAGGCCGCGCCCATGATGCAAGGGCGGTGCAGGAGGCGATGCATGGGCAAGAAGCACAAGGACGGCAAGGACGGCAAGAAGGTCAAGAAGAAGAAATCGCACGAGGCGGTCTCGGGTGCCGGGCTTGCCGCCGCGGTCGTCAATGCGGCGCGCTCCATGCGCACGGTGCTTTCGCGCAATCTTCTGGCGACGGGCCTTTATGCCGGGCAGGACGGCGTGATCCTGGCGCTTGCCGAGGAGGGCGGGCTGACGGCCGGGGCGCTCGCCGCAAGGCTCGGCGTCAAGGCGCCGACCATGACGCGCACCATCGGCCGGCTTGAGGCGCAGGGTTTCGTCGCGCGCAAGCCCGACGAGATGGACGGGCGCCTCACCGTCGTGCATCTCACCGAGGCCGGGCGCGCCTCCGTCGACCACATCACCGAGGCCGGCCGGCTCAGCGAGCGGCAGGCCGCCGAGGGGCTCAGCGAGAAGGACGTGCGCAATCTCCTCAAGCTCCTGCGCGCCATGGACGAGAACCTGCATGCCGGCCTGCCGGATGCGGCCCGAAACGGCGAAAAGCCTGTTGCCGACGACATTTAAACTGTTTAAATAAACGGTTTTAAAGCCGCGTTGCTGCGTGATCGTCGGGGAGGGGTCGTGGCTCAGAAAATCAAGCTTTCCACCATCGCGGAGACGCTCGGCGTTTCCACGGCGACGGTATCGCTTGCGCTCAGGGACAGTCCGCTCGTCGCGGCCGCCACGCGCGACAGGATCAAGGAACAGGCGCGCGCGCTCGGCTATATCTACAACCGCCGCGCGGCGAGCCTGCGCACCTCCCGCTCCGGCATCATCGGCGTCGTCGTGCACGACATCATGAACCCGTTCTATGCGGAAATCCTGAAGGCCATCGAGAGCGAGCTCGATCGTGACCGGCAGACCTTCATCCTTTCCAACCATTACGACTCTGTCGAGAAACAGCGCAATTTCGTCGAGACCCTGCTGCAGCTCGGCGGCGACGGGGTGATCATGTCGCCGGCCATCGGCACGCCGCCGGAGGATATCCAGCTCGCCGAGGACAACGGCATGCCGGCGATCCTGATCGCGCGCTCCATCGAGGGGCTGGACGTGCCGATCTTCCGCGGCGACGACAGCTACGGCATTTCGCTCGCCACCAACCACCTGATCGGCCTCGGCCACCGCACCATCGCCATGGTGGGCGGCACGGACCAGACGTCCACCGGCCGCGACCGCTACCAGGGCTATGTCAACGCGCTGCGCAAGGCCAATATCGAGGTCGATCCCGGCCTTCGCATTCCTGGCCCGCGCACCAAGCAGGGTGGCTTCGAGGCGGCGGTGCATTTCCTCTCGCTGCCGCAGAAGCCGACGGCGGCCGTCTGCTGGAACGACCTCGTCGCCATCGGCCTGATGAACGGCATCGCCCGCGCCGGCCTCGTGCCCGGCCGCGACGTCTCCGTCACCGGTTATGACGACCTGGAGGAGGCGGCGATCGCCACGCCCGCCCTCACCACCGTCTGGAACGGGCAGTCGGAGGTCGGGCGCAACGCCGCCCGCGCGCTTCTCGACAAGCTCTCCGGCAGCCACGAGCCGGACGGCATCCACCTCATTAAGCCGGAAATGCGCATCCGGCAATCGACCGGACCGCTGAAGCCGCATCCGGAAGGCTGAGGCATTTCAGACCGAAGGAGCTTTCGCCATGGCGGCCAAGACACGCATTCTCGTGCCCGGAACGATCCGCGAGCGGGTGCTCGATCGTCTGAAGGACGTATTCGACATCGTGCGCATCGAGAAGGCCGATCCTGCGCTTCTCGCCCGCTCCGAAGCGGCGAGCATCTCGGGCGTCGCCGTTTCCGGCAGCTTCGATGCCGCGATGATCGAGCACCTGCCTTCGCTGGAGATCATCGCGAGCTTCGGCGTCGGCTATGACGGCGTCGACGTGTCGGCCGCCGCCGGGCGCGGCGTCGTAGTGACCAATACGCCGGACGTGCTGAACGACGAGGTGGCGGATACCACCGTCGGGCTTCTCATCAACACGGTGCGCCGCCTGCCGCAGGCCGAAACCTGGCTGCGCGAGGGGCGCTGGACGCGCGAAGGCGCCTTCCCGCTGACGCCGCTCAGCCTGCGCGGGCGCCGGGCCGGCATCTACGGTCTCGGCCGCATCGGCCTTGCCATCGCCGAGCGGTTGAAGGGTTTTGGCGTCGAGATCGCCTATCACACGCGGCGGCCGCGCGAGGGCGTGCCCTATGCCTACCATCCCTCGCTGCTGGAGCTGGCGGAGGCCGTCGACATCCTGATCGCCATCGTGCCGAAGACGGCGGAGACGCACCGGACGATCGATGCCGCGGTGCTGCGCGCGCTCGGGCCGAATGGCGTGCTGATCAATGTCGGGCGCGGCTGGACGGTCGACGAGGCGGCGCTTGCCGCCGCTCTCCACGATGGCGTCATCGCCGCGGCGGGCCTCGATGTCTTCTATGACGAGCCGAATGTGCCGGAGGCGCTGCTTTCCGCGCCCAACGCCACGCTGCTGCCGCATGTCGCCTCGGCTTCCGTCGTGACGCGCGACGCGATGGCCGATCTCGTCGCCGACAATCTCCTCGCCTGGTTCGAGCGCGGCGCGGCCCTGACACCGGTGCCGGAAACACCCCTGTCGCGAAAAACCGGGTAGGGGCGGGAAAGCCTTCGTTAACCATTCGGCAAGCTTGCAGGCGCATGCTTTTTCCGTCGAGTCGCGATGAAGGAGAGACCCATGAAGACACTGACGATCGCCATCCTGGCCGCTGCCGTGTCGTTCGGTCTCTGGACCTATTGGGGGCAGGAGCGCCCCGGTGTCGATCCCATCGTCTCGGGCTCCATTCCCGCGAAGCCCGCCGCCCACAGCTACACGATTTCCAACGCCGCGGCGAACACGGCCTGCCTTGCCGAGCGCGGCGGCCCCATCTCCAGCCGCAGCGCCCGCTTCGAGGCGGCCGCCGACTGCGACGCCGTCTGGCCGGGACTTGCAAGAGCGCGGACCTGGACCAACAACGGCGACGGCACGGTCGTCGTCGCGGATGCGCAGGGCGAGGCGATCCTGACGG